>NZ_DDFB01000125.1:0-220 GCF_002336885.1 Novosphingobium sp. UBA1939
AGACGCAGGAGATGGTGTTCGATGCCCATGCCCGGGGCTTCGCCTTCTTCGGCGGCGTTCCTTTGCGGGGGATCTACGATAACATGAAGACGGCTGTCGCCGCGGTCTTCGTCGGCAAGGAGCGGGTGTTCAACCGCCGGTTTTTGGTCATGGCCGACCATTACATGGTCGAGCCCACGGCCTGCTCGCCGGCAGCGGGGTGGGAGAAGGGTCAGGTCGA
>NZ_DDFB01000125.1:242-443 GCF_002336885.1 Novosphingobium sp. UBA1939
TTGCCAGCATCGAGGAGCTCAACGGATGGCTGGAGGCCGAGTGTCTGCGCTGGGCCTCGTTGCATCCCCATCCCGAGCAGAAGGAACTGACCGTGGCCGAGGCGCTGGATCTTGAGCGGCCATCTTTGCAGCCGATGCTGGCGCCGTTCGACGGCTTCCACGAGACCGCCCATGCCGTGACCGGCACCTGCCTGATCAGCT
>NZ_DDFB01000125.1:515-61839 GCF_002336885.1 Novosphingobium sp. UBA1939
CAAGCCCGGAGCCTTGCGCAACGGCGCTCCCTTCCAGGGCTGGGACCTGCCGCCGGCACTGGCGCGGCTGCGCCGCAAGCTGGGGAGTGGCGACGAGGCCGATCGGCGCTTCGTCCGGGTGCTGGCGGCCGTGCTGACCGATGGTCTGGACGCGATCGAGGCCGCGATCCGCGAGGCGCTCGACGCCGGTGCCGCCAGCGACGAGGTGATCCTCAACATCCTGGCCCGGTACCGCGATCCACCATCTGACCGGCCTCTCGATGTGGTCGTCGACCTCAAGCTCAGCCATCCGCCAGTGGCGGACTGCGCCCGCTACGACACGGTGCGAGGCCTCGATGCAGCGGCATGAGATGATCGAGGCGATGCGCGGGCTCGGCCTCAGGGGTATGGCCGGCGCGTTCGACGAGGCTGTCACCACGGGGCTGCAGCGCAAGCGCACGACTCACGAGATCCTGACCGACCTGCTGCGGGCAGAAGCGGCGCATCGTCATGCCGCCTCGATCCGCTACCGCATGACCGCGGCGAAGTTGCCCGTGGTCAAGGACCTCGATGCCTTCGTGTTCGAGGGCACGCCGATCAACGAGGGCCTGGTGCGCTCCCTCCATGCCGGCTCGTTCGTGCCCGCACGGCGCAATATCGTGCTCATCGGCGGCACGGGCACCGGCAAGACCCATCTGGCCACCGCGATCACCGCCAGCGTCGTCTGTGCCGGCGCCCGCGGGCGCTACTTCAACACAATCGACCTCGTCACCCGGCTCGAGGAGGAAGCCCGCATCGGCAAGGCCGGCGCCATGGCCGCCCAGCTCAGCCGGCTCGACGTCGTGGTCCTCGACGAACTGGGCTACCTGCCGTTCGCCCGCTCAGGCGGGCAGCTGCTGTTCCACCTGATCAGCAAACTCTACGAGAAGACCTCGGTCATCATCACCACCAACCTGGCCTTCGGCGAGTGGCCTACCGTCTTCGGCGATCCCAAGATGACCACCGCGCTGCTCGACCGCATCACCCACCATTGCGATATCGTCGAGACCGGCAACGACAGCTGGCGCTTCAAACACCGTAGCTGACCACCTCAGAAATCGACTTCGCGCTGCTGCCGCCTCCGGTCGGGCTACGCCCTCCCTACGTCGCCAGCAGCGCGAAACCTGCGCCCAGCATCAATCGTCCCACGCAACCCAAAGGGGGTCCCTTTTGCGCGCCGATAGGGGGTCCCGATTGGACGCCGATTGACACCAAGGCCAGGATCATGGCACTTGCCGAGCTGAACTTCGTCGCTCGCGCCGAGGTGGTCCATCTACTCGGCCCGCCCGGCACCGGTAAAAGCCATCTGGCCAGTGCGCTTGGCCTGGAAGCCGTCAGGGCAGGCAAGAGCGTTAGCTTCATCACCCTTGCCGATCTGATCGGCGCTCTCGCGAAGGCTGAGCGCGAGGGCACATTGCGGGAGCGGCTTCGCTTCTACTGCCGGCCATCGCTCCTGATCGTCGACGAAATCGGATACCTCCCGGTCATACCCGGCGGCGGTAACCTGTTCTTCCAGTTGGTCAATGCACGCTACGAAAGGGGCGCGATGATCCTGACCTCGAACCGCGGCTTTGCCGAGTGGGGCGACATCTTCGGCAGCCCCGTAGTGGCAACAGCCTTGCTCGACCGTCTGCTGCACCACGCCATCGTCATCCAGATCGATGGCTCAAGCTACCGTCTGCGTCGCCATGCCGATCTCTTGCCCGAGCACATCAGGGCAAACGCGCCAATTACACCGCCCGCACTGATCGAACCACGCCGCCGCGGGCGCCCACCCAAAAAAGGAGGCTCGCCACCAACCACCTGACTGCCCAAAACCTGAAGTGGGGAATTTTACTTTGTCACTTCCGGGGATTTTTACAGTGCCGTTGACAGCATTCCCTGCTGGCCTCATCGATGATGGTCAGGATCCGGAACTTGCGGCCCTCATGCGTGCGCCCTTCGACAAAGTGATAGGCCCAGACATGCCCCGGATATTCGGGCCGCAAGCGGATGCACGATCCGTCGTTAAGCCATAGACGCCCGCGTTTTGGCTGGCGCGGCGGCACCTTCAGCCCCTCGCGCCGCCAGATCCGCTCGACCCGCTTATGGTTCACCGTCCACCCCGCATGGCACAGCAACGCCGTCACCCGGCGGTAGCCGTAGCGACCATATTGCTTTGCCAGCGCGATGATGTCCTCGGTCAACGCCTGTTCGTCATCTGCCCCGCGCGGTACCTTGCGCTGTGTCGATCGATGCTGCCCCAGCACCCGACATATCCGTCGCTCGGATACCCAGACTGGCAGATCCCGTCGTACTTGATCGATGCAGCGCCGTCGCCGCGCGGGGCTCAGAAGTTTCCCTTTGCAGCCTCCTGCAGGATCAGCTTGTCCAGCGTCAGGTCGGAGATCGCCCGGCGAAGCCGCTGGTTCTCCTTCTCCAATTCCTTCATCCGCCGCGCCTGGTCGGTCTTCAGGCCACCATATTCCTTGCGCCAGCGATAATAGGTCTGCTCGCTGACCGCGATCCGCCGGCACGCCTCGGCAGTCGAGGCCCCCTGCGCCAACACGATCTCAACTTCACGCAGCTTGCCGATAATCTCTTCCGGCTTGTGCTTCCTGCTCGGCATTCAATGTCCCTTTCGTGGTCCAGACTATCATAGTCTCTGGGCCACTCAGCAGGGGGCAGATCACTCTAACCGTCACGCCCCGCCGAAGCGGGATAGCGCTGTGGATCGGCCACGAACTTGGCCTTGCATCCCGCCGAGCAAAAGACATAGCGCTCGCCCTCATACTCCGCTTCATGGGCCACGGTAGCGGGATCGACCACCATTCCGCACACCGGATCGAGCGTGGTAGAGCGGGAGGCCGTATCATCATCCCGCCCTTCATTGCCATGGAGAGCATGGCCCTGCCCGCCTTCAGTCGCTGGCTCGCTCTCTGGGTCATCGTTGGCCATCCTTCACCTTCCACTGCGCCTGCGGATCCACCTCTCACTCTTTCGAGATCAGGTCGTACTCCTCGAGCAGTTTCGCGATCTCGGTGCCTTCCAGCTTCTTCATCAGCAGCTTGCGCAGGAAGGCCGGCCCCGGCACGTCGATCCCCTTTCCATCACGAAGCGGTGTGACGGCGGCAAGCAGCGTGCGGATATCGTAGGTCGAGTTGAACACTTCGGGTACCCCGCGCTCGACATCCATGAGAGTGTAGACGGCCTCCATTGGTGTCCGGACCGAATATTCGGTCGTGAAGATGCAGTCACGCTGCTTCGACTCCGCAAACTGGCCGATAAAGGCGAAATTGACCGCACCTTCCGGCACGACGTCTGGCCGGTCGCCGGCCTGGCGCGGCATGAAGAAAGCGGTGATGTACGGCATCATCGTCGGCACGGTGCTGGCGCCCTTCGCGGCGAGTTCCGGGATGTCCTCGACAGGCACCCCGAGGTGATAGAGCCACTCCTGCGTGATCTCCTCGCCAGTGCACTCCTGCATCGGCTTCTTCACATAGTCACCGGGCTTGTCCACGAAGAGCGCATAGAACCAGGCGATCATCTGGTCCTTGGGCTGTTTCTTGAAATGCGGTTGGCGATGCACCGTCCAGCTCAACAACCATGCGGAATCCTTCACCGTGACAATGCCGGCCGAGACGATCTTGCCAGTGAACGGGTTACGCTTGGTGATCTTTTCGACATACTCCGCAATGCGGGGATCGGTGGCCGTGATCGACGCCGACGCCCATTTTGTTTCCGGGATATGGGCGCCGAACACATCCGGGCGTCCGAAAGCCGTATCCTTCGCCGCGATGCGCCGCCACAGGTCCCAGGCCGGTGCCGGGCCTTCGTTCAGCTTCGCCGGCGTGTGGTGGTCGCCGTTGTCGGAATTCTCGGTCAGCGACCCGATGGTGATGAAAACGAGGTCATCGGGGCCGAGATCGACACCGCCTTCCTCGCCCTTCTCCTTCCAGTGGATGCGGGTCGCCTGCTTGCGGCCCTCCTGGATATCGAAATCGACATCCGTCACCTCGACGCCATAGCGGAACTTCACGCCCCGTTCCGTCAGCCACTTCACCAGCGGCAGGACCATCGATTCATACTGGTTGTAGCGGTTGAACTTGAGCGAGGAGAAATCCGCCAGATGTGCGATGTGATGGATGAAGCGGTGGATGTAGAGCTTCATCTCCAGCGCCGAATGCCATTCCTCGAAGGCGAACATGGTGCGCCAGTAGAGCCAGAAATTGCTCTTGAGAAAATCTTCGCTGAAGACCTCGTTGATCCGCTTGTTCTCCATTTCCTCGCGGGTCGCGAGGAAGATCGAGATCAGGTCCTTCTGCGCCCGGTCGTTCAGCGTCAGCAAATGCTTGTCTGGAACGTCCTGCCCCTGGTTCTGGGTCGTGCGCTGAAGTGAGAAATTGGGATCGTCCTTGTTGAGCCGATAGAACTCATCGAGAACGCTGGCGTCCTCGATTTCCAGCGAGGGGATGGAGCGATACAGGTCCCACAGGCATTCGAAATGCTCTTCCATTTCGCGGCCGCCGCGGATGACGAAACCCTTGTCCGGCACATCGAGACCATCGAGCGCGCCGCCGGGAATATCCAGCTCTTCGAGGATGGTGATACGCTCACCTGCTATACCGCCGTCGCGGATGAGGAATGCCGCGCCGGCGAGCCCCGCGAGACCCGAGCCGACGAACCAAGCCGTCTTCCTGTCAGCGCCTTCCGGCTTGCGGGGACGGACAAACGCTTCATAGTTTCCGCTGCTATAGTGCATGGCGAACTCCTCTTGTTCTTGTGGTCGGATCAGTCGGCGGGCTTATAGCTGTAGAAGCCTTCGCCCGAGGCGATGCCCAGCTTGCCCTTGTCGATGTAGTTTTCCTTCAGCCATGCGGCGAGCGACCGGGCATGCTTATCGCCGTGGGAAAGAATGTTGTAGGGCGTATTAAGTCCTATCATGTCGTAGATTTGGAACGGCCCCATCGGCGCACCCGTTGCGATCCGCCACACCTTGTCGACGTCATGCGGATTGGCATAACCGCCTTCGGCGAGCTCGGCTGCGGCGTTGAGCAGCGGCACAAGCAGGGAATTGAGGACATAGCCCGCCTTTTCCCTGCGTATGGGGATGGGCACCATGCCGATATCAGAAGCGAATTTGAGAATAGTGTCGATGACCGCCGGATCTGTCTCGGGCGTTCCCATCACCTCGGCCGTATTGAATTTCCAGATGTTGTTGGCGAAGTGCAGCGCCAGGAACCGATCTGGCCGGCCAGTGAAATCCTTTAGATCGCTGGGCAGCAGCGTCGAACTGTTGGTGGCCAAGATCGTGTCCGATGGCGCCAACCTTGCCAGCTTCTCATAAAGCGCCTGCTTGATCGCCAGCACTTCTGGCACGGCTTCGATAACCAGATCGGCATCCGCAACGGCTGCAGCCAGATCGCTTGTCAGTATAATCCTGCCCATTGTGTCGGCTTGCAGGTCCGCCGCGCCGGTCACCTCCTTGCGATAGGTTTCGACCAAAGCTGCGAGCCGCAGCCGCGCCTTCTGCAGGCTCTCGTCACTGATGTCGTATGCGACTACTTCAAAGCCGGTATAGGCCGACTGGAATGCGATCTGGCTGCCCAGCACGCCCGTTCCAAGCACTGCGACTTTTCTGATTTCGGTCATGCGTTCCTCTCCTGCCCTGTGGCATCGCGCAGAAACGGCGCCGCGACTTCAACAGGCACCCGGACCAGCTTGCCAGTCGCTTTTTCGATCAGCGCCCATTGGGAAAGGGCCGACACGAGTACCGTGCCCTTGTTGTCGGTGAAGTCGACGCGGCGCGAATAGCGCGCCCCGCGCGGTCGTCCCTCAACCCAGGTGACCGCGGTTGCATCCTCACCCGCCCGGACATTGCCGCGATAATCGACCTCATGCCTGAGGACCACCGCGACATAGGTGTCGGTATCGCCTGGGCGAGCCGCCGCGAACCAGTGCGCCACCGAGGCATCCTGGAGCCACGTCACCCAGACCGCATTGTTGACATGATCAAGTTCGTCGATGTCGTGTTCCTCGGCTCGGAAGCTGATGTGGAAGCGACATTGTTCGTCGATCTTGCCCGACAGCGGGTCGCCCGCAGCATCGCAACCGATCCGTCGGCGCTTGAGGCCGTCCGAGTTCATGGCTTTGCAGGCTCCAGCACATCGAGCCCCGCCATGGCGCGGAAAAAGCCGACCAGCATCTCGTCGCGCGAGATGGCCCCTTCGACATCACCCTGGACGGCCAGCCCCATCCAAAGCGCATAAAGGCCGATGCCGGCCTGCTCTGCCGGCAAGGCCGGCCGCAGAGAGAAACGCCTGACGAGGTCGGCCACGAGCTCACCGAACATCCGATAGCAAGCCGCCTTGCCCTCCCGGTGTCGCTCGGCAAAGGCCGGATTCCGTCGTGCATGAAGTTGCAGTTCGATCGAAAGCAATGACCATTGAGGTTCTTCGGCCAGCTTCGCGAGACGGTCGGCGAGCACCTCGAGCGTCGCCTCGATATCGTCCCCGACGCACTGCGCAACGATATCGCGCAAGAGCGTGACTTCGTCCTGTATGTGGCTCTGCAGTATGTCGACCAGCAGGTCATCCTTGCTGGCGAAGTTGGAATAGAACGCGCCCTGCGAATGACCCGCCGCGCTGCAGATGTTGCGGATCGACATTGCCGCCACGCCTTCCTCTACGATCGAGGCATGCGCCGCTGCGATCAATCGATCCCGGGTCTGACGCTGTGTTTCCTTGCGCGTAGGTCGCATGACGTTCGCCCTCAAAAACAGCCACGCCTTTGAAACTTTTGCCATCGATCAGCGTTGACCGGAAAACCAGATATCACCTGATATCCCGATTGGATGACAATTTCGAGGCTAAATTGCTCATCCCTCGTCAAATGCTGCCGCAAAGGAGTGGCCTTGGCTGACACCTATATTCTCTACTCCCCTGATGTGGAGACGGTTGGCGATGACGAAGATCGTCTCACCGCCGAAATTCTCGAAATCATGGCTTCGACCAATCGCAGGGCGTTCGAGCGGCACCGGCACGCGGTACGGGACGCCCATGCCAAGAGCCATGGGTTCCTGAAGGCCGAACTTATCGTCCCCGAATTGCAGCGGCATCTGCGCCAAGGCCTGTTTGCGCGACCCGCGACCTATCCGGTGGTGATCCGCCTTTCCTCGGCGCCGGGTGACATTCACTCCGATACCATTCCCGCCCCGCGCGGAATGGCCATCAAGGTCCTCGGCGTCGAGGGCGAACGGCTGCTGCCCGGGGACACTGGACGCAATCAGGATTTTCTACTGGTGAATATTCCAGTCCTGAGCTTCGGCACGATCGGCAAGTACCGCCAGCTCATCGGGCTCCTCGAAAAGAATGCACAGAATCCGGCCTTCCTCCAGCGTGCGATGGCCGGAGTCGCGCGAGGCGTCGAGGCAGCGGTCGAGGCCGTCGGCGTGGAACCGGGCGCGACACTGCGCGGCCTCGCCCGGGACAATGATCATCTCCTGGGTGAGACCTATCACTCGATGGCGGCGATCCGCTTCGGCGATTACATCGCCAAGATCAGCGCGGCGCCGCTGTCCGACAATGTCCGGGCGCTCACGGGCCAGGATGTCGGCACGGTCGAGGATTCCACGATGCGAGACCTGGTGGTCGAGCATTTCCGCGAGCAAGGCGCCGAGTACCAGCTCCGGGCACAACTCTGTGCCGATCTGGACAAGATGCCGGTCGAGGACGCGGCCGTGCTCTGGCCGGATGACCTGTCGCCGCACCAGCCGCTCGCGACGCTGCGCATTCCGCCGCAGGACGCCTATTCGCCCGCACGACGCGTCTATGGCGACGATGTCCTCTCCTTCAACCCGTGGCACGGCATCCGCGAGCATCAGCCGCTCGGCTCGATCATGCGGGTGCGGATCGCCGCATATGAGCGGTCCACCCGCTACCGCCACGAGATGAACGCCCAGCCGCGGGTTGAGCCGACGAGCATCGACGCCATTCCAGACTGAGCCTGCACAAACCTGCCAGATTTCGAGAAAGGAGGCCTGTCATGGCCGATACCGAAGAAGCACCTCAGATCGATGAAACCCGCCTGCAGGCCATCCGCCGCAGGATCGAGGAAGTTGCCGGCGATGCGCCGCAACTCGCCAAACTGGCGCTCGAGCAGATGGTCACCAAACATAATCCTGATCTCAAGGGTACGGCGGGTTCCGCCGGTCGGGTCGGCGCGCAGTCGGGCAATGTCTCGGAACTGACAGCAATCGCCAAACTGAAGCCTGGCGGCGCCGATCGGCTGCGGCGCATTTTCGGCCTGGTCAACGGCAATTTCGACGGTGCCCAGAAAGTGGGCACGCTCCACAATATGCGCTTCGTGTTCTTCGACAACGACACGCGCATTCTGTTCGCGACCGCCTATGATGGCGACTGGGACACCTATATCAACGACTTCGCCACCAAGATCCCGGATTTGATGGACCTGCTCTTCGCCTCGGTCGAGGGCTGGCCCGGCATCGCCAGTCCCAAAGTCAAGGACTTCATCGCCGACCACCAGATCACGGCGGCCGGCTGGTTCGTCGCCAATCCGCAGGTCACCGTCGTCGATGTGCGCCGGCTCCAGCGCATGGAGCACGCCGTCAACGAATTCCTCGACAAGGTGGGCTGACCAATGGCTATCCTTCAAAAGCTGAGAGAGCGTTTCCGTCGCGACAGCGTCACGCTCGATCTCCACGATATCCAGGCGCTGATCCTGCGCAGCCGACCCGAGCCTTATGTCGGCCTCCATGCGATGCTCCACTTCGATGAGGCCGAGGGCGCGCGCGATCTGCTCGGTCGTTTGGCGCCGCATATCGCGTCCGCCGACAATTGGAGTGAGGATCTCGATTTCTGGATCGGCGCGGCGCTGAGCTTCGAGGGCCTCAAGGCGCTCGGCGTCCCCGATGCCCAGCTCAAGACCTTTCCCCTTCCCTTCCAGCAGGGCATGGCCGCACGACGCGAGCAGTTGCGCGATTTCGGCCCGAACGCGCCAGAGCATTGGGAAGAGGTGTTCAAGCCGGGTAACTGCCACATGGCGCTGACCATCTACGCCGTAGACGATGCAGCGCTGGACAAGGCACTGATTGCAGCACGCGTCGAGCTCGACCGGAGCACCGGCGTGACGTTGCTGGGAGAGCATCGTTTCGGCGCGCCGGGCGATGCCAAGAACCCGTTTGGTTTCAGGGACTCCATCTCTCAACCTGCAGTCGAAGGCAGCGGCGTCGATCCCATCCCCGGCGAAGAGCGTCCGATCAAGGCCGGCGAGTTCATCCTGGGTTATGAAAGCGAGAACGGTCAGCCACTTGGCATGCCGGAGCCTGCTGCGCTCGGAAAGAACGGCACCTTCGTCGTCCTGCGCAAGTTCCAGAGCCGGGTCGGCTGCTTCAACGCTTTCCTCAAGGCACATGGCGAGACGTCCGAGGAACGCGAGCTTCTGGCGGCCAAGATGTTCGGCAGGTGGCGCTCCGGTGCACCGCTGACCTTGTCGCCGGATCATGACGATCCGGCACTGGGCGCCGATCCGCTGCGCAACAACGACTTCAATTTCAAGGACGACCCCAAGGGCCGCGTCGTGCCGCTCGGCTGCCATATGCGTCGGCTCAATCCGCGTGATTCCGAGCTCACCCTGCTGACCGACGTCAACATCCATCGGATCATCCGCCGATCTTCGACCTTTGGCCCGGTCTATTCCGAGGACGTCTCGCCCGAGGATGATGCCAAGGGTGATCGCGGCATCTTCTTCATCTTCATCAGCGCGCGCGCCTATGACACGATCGAGTTCATGCAGCAGGAATGGATCAATCGTGGCAACTTCGTTGATCTCGGCGAAGAGCGCGATCCTGTCGTAGGTCTGCATGAGGAGGATAGTCTTTTCACGATTCCCCGTGCGCCGGCCCGCAAGCGCATTGATGGCGTGCAGACGTTCAACGTCATGAAGGGCGGCGAATATCTGTTCATGCCCAGCTTGTCGGCGTTGACCTGGTTATCGAGGGGAAGCTGGCGATCAAGCGGCGTGTGATCGTCGCGCAATTTCCAAGCCTGGGAGAGCAACCCTGCTATGATGATCCCGCTCATCTGGGACGGCACGATGTGCGAAGGAAGCATTTGAGCTTCAAAAGAGAACTCGCCTGATCATGAACGTACTGATCGTTTACGCGCATCCCGAACCCACTCATTTAATGCGGCGCTGAAGCACCGCGCTGTCCAGATTCTTTCCAGATTCGGTCATAGCGTGGTGGTAAGCGACCTTTATGCAATGGGGGTTCAATCCTGTGGCGGGAGTGAACGACTTTGCAGGCGACCGCGCCAGTCTGGAGTTTCTGTCAATTCCGCGCGAGCAGACAAAGGCGTTCGCTCATTGCGATCGCCTGGACGAGTTCGAAAGCTCAGAATATCAGCGCGCGCCGATCAATGTGCTGACGGCGGAAGGTCAGTTGGAGGCATGAATCTATCTCGATGCTGACCAGGCGAGATGAAATACCGATTTGGTTCAGTAGCCGTGCACAACTGACGCGCCTGCGCCACCGCTCCACCCACATAGGCTCACCGCACGCGCGTCCAGTCTTGTGACTTGCACGCGATCCGGCCTACAAGGCAGCCGGAGCCTCGAAGCGTTTTCGCATCAATTGACACAATAGTGCCTGAAAAAGTCTTGGCGATGTCAGGAACGAAAACACGGCCGCGCCAGATTCCGTTCCGATCCTTGGTGAAGTCGCGGAACAGCTGCTGCCCGATCAGATTTGGCGTACCGCCACGCCGAGCATCAGCGATCGCCTTTTCATTGGCCCAGATGACAGTGCCACACATCCGATTGGCGCAAGGTCGCACTTCGACATGCACGCTGTTCTGAGGGTTACGCCATATGCCTCCCGCCCCATCCTGCGGGGCACCGACGCTCGCTGTCGCCATTGACAAGCATATCAGAGCGCTCGAAAGCTTTAGGCCGTGCATGTTCCACCTCACACATAGATCTTCAGCCACTAAGACGGTCTTGGACGTGTTGTGAGCGTCACAGCCGTCCCTCGCCGCTTCTGGCTCGCAGCCCGGGCACACGTCGAGCGCATCTCGCCCGTGACCAGTCAACAGATTATCATTGGCTTCCCGACGGCACCGGCGCCGAAAAGATACGTTGTCGCCTCACGTCCAAGCCTGTGAGACGCCACCAGGCCACTATCCCGTACAGAATTACCAACATGGCGAGGTTGATGACCTCCACCCACTGGTCGATCAGGCTGGCGCCCATCTGGTTTACGCCCACCATCAGATGGATTCCTGGCGTCGTCGGCAGTAGGCGGGCAAGCATTACGAGCCAGGTAGGTGTCTCTTCGGCCGGCCAGGACAGCCCGGCCAGAAAGAAGATGACCAGAGAGGTCCCCATGAGCAACTGCAAGGGGCGCTCTCGGGTCCGGAAGAAACTGGCTAGCGCGAGCGCGGCCGCGACGGTAGCCCCGACAAAGAGGCTGCCTGCTGCCAGCAGCGTAGCGGGCGAGGCTGCAGCTCTGGGGTAATCCTGAAACCAGAAGACGAAGCCTGCGTAATAGGCGATGTCTGCCCAGCCGATAACAAAGAAAGCGAGCGCGACACCGACGAGGCTATGGGCCGAGAAATGAAGCCGGCCCCCGCCATCGCGCATCGTACCTGCAAGCATGGCCAGACCCATCAGCAAGGTCTGATAGATGATGAGGAAGCCGACACCGGGAAAAACGGTACTTCCGTAACCCTCGCGGGTGTTGAAGAGCGGACGCTGGACCAGGGAAAGGGCGGGATTGGCGGGCGCGCCTTGCGCCATCGCTTGATCGACCGCAGCTTCACCACCGATAGCTGCCAATGCGGAACCGACCCCGGCAAGGGCGGTGCTGCTGCGCAGCAGATACGCGCCGTTGCCATAAATGGAAACGATACCCTGCGCGCCATTGAGGATGCGACGCTCGAAACCCTCGGGAATGATGACGATCGCGCCGGCGCCTCGAGTCTGAAGCCAGCTCTGTGCCTGCATTGGGGATGACAATCGTTCGGCAAGATCGACCTGCTGAAGGGCGGAGAGCTTGTGAACCAGCGATCGGCTCGCACCGCTGTTGTCGAGATCGACAACAGCCACCGGAATACGGGTGGCGACCTCCCCAGAATATGCTGACGGGTAGAAGAAGGAATAGAGGATCGTTGAGACGACGATCAGCATGAAGGCCGAACGATCGGTGAAAACCGCGCGGAGGGTTCCAAGGAAGGCGCGGCCGATCATCGTCGCCCCCAGACAGCAGGATTGCTGGAGGCTGCCAGAAGCCGCGGCAAACCGATACACAGGCCGAAAGCGAGAAATCCGCACAGGATGGCGAGCAATTTAGCGGACATGGCGACAGGCGCGCCGATCATCCATTGTTCGGCAACGAGGCGGGCGAACGTGGTATAGGGCAGAAGCGCGCTCCATAGCCGTGCGAAGGCAGAAGAGGACTCGATCGGAAAAATCGCTCCGGCGAACGCGAAGGAAGCGCCCGCATAGAGCGCGGTCATGGACAGTGCCTGCCCCATGGACAGAGTCAGCCCGACGATCAGAACGGCCATGCCGGCATAAGCGAGATACATGGCGAGGTAGCCCGCCATGAGCATCACGACGCTCCCTGCGACGGGCCAGCCGCGTAAGCCCACGAGGTAGGTGGTGGCAAGCGCCGCCCAAAGCATGAACACTGCAAGATAGGGGACCAGCTTGCCGGCGATCGCGGCGATAGCCTCTCGCCTGGATCCCGCCAGCCATGTTCCGATTGTTCCGTCGCGCAGTTCGCGACCCAGCGCACTGACGACCGCGATCATGAACAGCAGATGCAGCAAGGCGGGATGAATCAGGGCGACAAGCTGGAGTTCATAACTGGCTTGTGGATTGTAGAGGATCCGGCTTTGAACAGCGATCGGCGCCGCGCGTACCCGGGCGGGGCCGATGATTGCAGCGGTCTGCTGTGTTGCCAGCACGCGAGCCTGTCCCTGGACGACGGCGCTGACCTCGCGCAGGATCGACCCCGATGGTGTCGAATAGCTGGCGTTGTAGAATACCGACACTTGACCCGTTTCACCGCGCAGCACGGCGCGCTCGAGTCCCTGCGGGATCAATATGACCGCATAAGCGGCGTTGGAACGTACCACATGCTCTGCTTCCAGCATCGAGACCGGACGCGCCGCGACACGCAAGCCCGGAGCCACCTCCAGCCGTCGGACGAGTTCACGCGCAATGCCGCCTCCATCTTCGTCGACCACGGCGACAGGCAGGTCACGCATCACGCCCGACGAGATCTGGATTGCGATCGCCGCCAGCAGCGCCAACGGTAGCCAGCTGATGAGGGCGAGGTCCCAGAAGCTGCCTTGCAGAAACGCAAGTTCGCGGCGGGCACTGACCAGAAAGGCCGCGTTCATTGTGGCCAGTCGAACAATATGGTCATGCCCGGACGCAGTCCGTCGATCGAAGTGACGGGGATGGCGCGCACCTCGAAACTCTTTACATCGAAACCGGTTGATTGCCGGGTCGCGCGCCAGGTCGCAAAATCACCTGCCGGCGCGATGAAGGAGATGCGGAACTGCGCCGTACGGTCACCCAATGCGGGTATCCGCCCGGTCAACGTCTTACCTCGCCGGATGGCGTTGAACTGATCTTCACGCAAAGTGAGAGTGACCCATGGGTTCTGGATGTCAGTAAGGACGAAGACCGGAAAGCCCTGCGGAACCAGCTCACCAACCTGGGCAAGTCGTCGTCCGATTTCGCCTTCCGACGGCGCACTCACGCGTGTTTCCCGTTTTGCCGCCTCGACCTCAGCAACGGCGCCGCGCGCCTGTTGCACCTGGCCCCCGGCCGCCTGTCGGTCCTGCCGTCGGGAGCCGGCGAGCGCGAGATCATATTGTGCGCGCGCCGCGCGGGCTGCTTCGGTTGAAGCAACTGCGTTCGCATGGCTCTCGTCTCGCTTCTGGCCGGCGATCACGCCCTGCTCGAACATCTGCTGCGTGCGCGCATAGGTGGTTTGAGCGAGATCCGCGGCTGCTTGCGCGCGGCGCCACTGGGCCTGTGCTGCCTGGATGTCTTCTGGTCGCGCGCCCTCGTCGGCCTTGTCAGCGGTCGCTTGCGCCGCCGCCAAGGCACCGCCGGCCTGCTCGGAGCGCGCGGCGACTTCAGGGCTGTCGAGCGTATAGAGCAATTGTCCTGCCCGAACCCTCTGCCCTTCTTCCACATGGAAGGCGGCGATCCGGCCGGTCACCTTGCTGGTTACCCGCAGTTCCCGGGCATCCACCATGCCCTGGAGTTGATCGGGCACGGGGCGGTAGCTGAGCCACAAGCCCAGAGCGAGAAAGGCTATCACGAGAAGCGCTACGACCGGCAGCCACTTCCGACCAAGTACAGGCGGGCGCATTTCCTCAGCCTCGTTGGTCGCAGCTGGTTCCCCCTGGGCAGCTGTCATGGCGCGATCCTTTCGCCCCGTTCGATATATTCGGGCATCTTGTCGATTTCTCCGCTGACATGGAGGAGCTGGGCCAGGGCAATCACAAAATCATGCGCTGCCTGGGCGCGTTGGACCCTGGCACGGCCCAAGCCGAGTTGCGCATCGATCACGTCAAGCGAGGTCGTCTGCTGCTGCTGATATCCCACCGCCTGCACGCGAAGATTCTCCTGCGCGGAAGCGATAGCGCTATCCGTCATCAGGAAGCGCCGACGCGCAGCTTCTGTCTCGTTCCATGAGCGGGTGACGCCGATTTCGATCTGGGTGCGTGCCTCCCGCTGACCAGCCTGAGCCTGCGAGACCGTCTCTCGGGCTGCCTGCACGGCCTGGGAGCGACCGGCGCCTGAAAAGATCGTGTAGCGAAGACCTACACCAACGGTCCAGTCCGGATCGGTCAGCAAGGTGTCGCGTCGGTCGAAATTATACTGCGCAAAGCCGTAGACGGTCGGTCGAAGTTTCGAGCGCTGGTTCGTCACCCCCGCTTGCGCGAGCTGTTCCATCGCCTCCAGGCGCTCCAGTTGGGGATGCGCGCGGCGAGCCGCGTCCAGAAAGTCGTCCAGAGGATCCAGCGGGCGGGTGATTACAAAAATCGGCGTCGCAGGAACGACCGGTGAAGAGGATCGAAGCAAACCGGACAGCGTCGCATCGGCGCTTTCGAGATCGGCCTGGGCCTTTTCAAATTCCCTGGCCGCGTCGTCACGGGCCACCTCAGCCTGCAGGCGCTGCGCGCGGCTGATGAAACCCGCCTGTTCGAGTTTGATCGCGTCTGAGACATGGCGCTCCAGCCCACCGAGCACATCGCGACGAACGTCCCTTACTCTGGTGAGCAGTTGCTGCCCGAAATACAGTTGGGTCATCTGCAGTAAGGCGTTATCAATGACGATTTTCCGCTCCGCGCGAGACTGGCCAAGCTGAGCGACGGAACCAGATTGCGCGGCCGAAATCTGACCGCCCGAATAGAGCGGAAGCGTGGCAGTCACGATGGGTCTCGTACTGGTACGCTCTATCTCAAACCGCAACGGATCGCTGATGGCATAATCCTGCGCCACATCCGCCAGAGGCCCGAGGGGAAGATAAAGCGACTTCTGGTAGCGGACCATCTGTCCTTCAAACTCGACGGTCGGCCGTCCCAGCGTCCGCGTCGATCCCGCCTGGGCCTCCTTGCTTCGGACATCAGCATCGGAGCCTTGGATGGCGTCCGACTTTTCCAGCAGTATTGCCTGCGCTTCACGATAATCCAATGGAATGGAACCGATCGATTGAGCGAATGCAGCCGTCGAGGACGTAGCCGTGAGCAGTGCAATCAAAAACCGGCGTCGCAAATCCATGAGGGTATCTCCATTACGCGAAACCTAACATTGACAGAAATATATCTCAATACATATTTGTATCGAATGTCCACGCGAGACCAATCATGAGCCGCAGACCCGCGCGCACCCGGCCGACCAGGGCCCAAACCCGCGAACGCATCATGGACGGCGCGCTTGACGCGTTTGCGGAACGCGGATTTCAAGGCGCGTCCCAGGAAGATATTTGCGAACGCGTGGGGCTTAGCAGGGGCGCGTATAATTCGAGCTTTCAATCGAAAGAGGAGCTTTTCTTCGCGCTTTACGATCGGATTATCGAGCGGCTTCAGGTGCGACTAGAAGCGTCAATGACCGAGGCACTGCTGGCGAGCGGCCCCGTGATAGACAATTTCGTCAAAGCGTTTGTGTCAAACTATAGCTTTGATCGAAAATGGTATCTCCTTCAGGCCGAATTCCGCTTGCATGCGCTGAGAAATCCCGCCGTCGCCTCTCATTATGCAGCGCGTCAGGCGCGCATTCTCACTGTTATCGAACATGCGATCGCCCGCGTAGGCGAACAGAAAAAGCCTGTTGGGCCTGGGAAGCTCAGCCGTATGGCCCGTCTGCTTTTAGCCGTCCATGAAGGCGGTATGTTCCAAGGCTTGCTCGAGCCCACCGAGATCGCCGGCGGAGAGTTGCTCGAGTTTTTTGGCACGTTGGTGATGACACGAGCGCTCGCGGCAAATTAATGCCATAATCCCCGACACACCCAATAGAAGTCGCCAGATTTATCCCACTATTCTGGGCAGCGCCTACCGGCGCCCGAATCCAAGTCTAATTATATAGCACTCTTATGCCAGCACATCGTCGGTCACCCCGAGATAGCAACGAACCTCGATGCGGCCTCATGGGACAACTTCACTTTGCAAGCGGTCAAACATCTGATCGATCCTGGCATAGACATGTTTCGATTCGGGCAGGAATACCGCACTATTGAAGACGTGAAATGCCCCTTTATACTGGCTGACCTGCCCCCCACTGGTCCCGCGGTCATAACGAGAGTCTGCCGGTTTGATATTCGTGCTGCCCGACCGGCACAAGCGCGTCGGGTGTGACGCTTCCATCATGCAGGAACGCCCGACGCGCTTGTGCCGGTGTCCGGTTCCCCAGGGATGAGTGCGGCCGGACGTTGTTTTAGTCGTAGCGCCAGACGGCCAGCTTGCGCCGGGCGTCGGCGAGGCTGTCGAACAGCTCCTCATTCAGGAGCTCGTCGCGCAGCGACCCATTGAACGATTCAATGAACGCATTCTGCTGCGGCTTGCCGGGATCGATGTAGTGCCACTCGACCCGGTTTTCGCTGGCCCACCTCAGGATTGCCTGGCTGGTGAACTCGGTCCCGTTATCGCTGACGATGCAAGCCGGTTTGCCGTAGAGCCGCACCAGCGTGTCGAGTTCGCGCGCGACCCGGACACCGGAGATGCTGGTATCGCCCACGAGGCACAGGTTCTCCCGGCAGGCGTCATCGTTGATCGCCAGGATGCGCAGCCGACGGGAAGCGCCGAACGTGTCAGCCACGAAGTCCATCGACCAGCGATCGTTTGGCCGCAGCGGCACGGGCATCGGCGTCCGGCTGCCACGAGCACGCTTGCGGCCCCGTCGCCGCCGCACAGACAGCCCTTCTTCCCGGTACAACCGGTAGAGCTTCTTGTGGTTCATGACGTGCCCCTTGCGTTCGAGCATCACGCCGACCCGCCGATAACCAAAGCGACGGCGCGTGGCGGCGATCTCGCGCATCTCCTCGCGGATCTTGGCGTGGTCGGGCGGACGTTCTCGCCGGACCGTCTTGGGGTCGACGCCGCACGCAGGCCCGGCGCTGCGAGACCGGCCAGTCTCGCATCACGCCGAGCGCTACGTCCCGTCGCTGGGCCGGCGTCGTCAGACTTTTCCCAACAGGTCCTTCAGGATCGCGTTGTCCAGCACGCTCTCGGCCAGCAGCCGCTTGAGCTTGGCGTTCTCATCCTCGAGCTGCCGCAGACGCCGGGCCTCGGACAACTCCATTCCGCCATACTTGCCCTTCAGCTTGTAGAACGTTGCCGGGCTCAGGCCGTGCTTGCGGCAAACCTCCACCGTCGGCAGGCCCGCCTCCTGCTCCTTGATCATCCCGATGATCTGATCCTCGGAAAAACGGCTCTTCCTCATGCGTCTGCTCCTTCCTTGGGGCAGACTCTACATCAGATCGAGGGAGCCAGCGGGGGGCAGGTCATTTGCAGAGACGAGCATTTTCACTCATGAACAGACCGTGTCACTAACCGTCAGCGTTGGACTGGCTCAAATACCTGCAAAAGCGACGCTTCCTCAGGCAATCAAACTGGCAGATGACGCATTATACGCTGCAAAGGCGGCAGGTCGAAACTGCCTCTCCGTTGCAGCCTGAAGCGCGAAGGGCGATCATTCGGTTAGCGCCGATAAGGGCACAACTCTACGTCTCATAGGAGCGGCCGCAGATCACGCACCTTCATCTCTGGATGCTTTAGCTTTTAAAGCTTTCGACCAACTTCACCGCATCCTCGACCGTCTTGACCCCGCCAACAGCGTCGTCTGGGATTGCTATCTCGAACTCATCCTCAAGCGCCATGACAAGCTCTACTACATCCAGACTATCTGCACCTATATCTTCGTGGAATGAAGCCTCCATCCTCACCTGATCGGGATACACGCCCAAGCTCTTTACGATGATCTCGATGACCCGGTCAGAAATATCGCTCATGGCCTAAACCTCCCAGTGCGTTGGGGAACAAAATCCAAATTAATTTGCTCAGCGCAACGCTTCTGAATTTACTCCCTCGCGCAACTGGTCAGATCAGCTTATTACGCCTTACTCAGCATCTTTTCCGCGCTGGTGCGAACAAAGTCGCCGATCTGTCCCGACATCATCTTCAGGAACATGGGGACAGTTACGTCACCCCGCAGCTTGTCATCATCGACATCCAGTCGGACTGGTATCGTCTGGCCCATGGCGCCGATGGTAAGCTGAAGCGAATGTTCCGAGACCCATGCACTTTTAAGCGAGCCACCCCCTGGGATATGTTGCTCGAGCTTTGGAAGCCCCTGATCAATGCGCCGCTTCGCTTCGGCCTGACCCAGATTATGCGGGATGGTGATTTCCACGGTCGTTATCCTTTAATCGATTATTGGCGCGCCGTTATCAGCAACGTCGATGTAGCAGACGCATAGAGCTTGCCTTGCGCGTCGATCAATTTGGCGTCGGTGTGCGCGACTCTTTTGCCTATTGAGAGAACCTGGCCAATCGCCCTCACCCTTCCGATTTCTTCGGTCAACGGCGCGTGATAGGCTACCTTAAGTTCCAGAGTGACGCAGTTGACCGGCGATGGCGCGGCCGCGTTGGCGGCCACGCCGCAGGCGGAATCCAGCAAAATTGCGGCATAGCCACCATGGGCAATGCCCATGAAATTGTAGCTCTGCCGACCGGGCGAAGCGGAAAAGACCACGCGGCCATGTTCCACCTCGTCCAGGTCGATATCGAACAAAGCCATCATCGGCGGTCGCTCACCAACTGCCATGAGGCTTTTGATCTCGTCGAGACCGGTCATCGCCTAGAGCTTTTCTGCAAGCTCTGGCACAACCTTGAACAGGTCGCCAACCAGGCCGATGTCCGCTACCTGAAAGATCGGGGCATCCTCATCCTTATTGATGGCGATGATGGTCTTTGAGTCTTTCATGCCGGCGAGATGCTGAATCGCGCCGGAGATGCCGACGGCGATATAGACTTCGGGAGCTACGATCTTACCGGTCTGGCCGACCTGATAGTCGTTGGGCACATAGCCTGCATCGACCGCGGCGCGGCTTGCACCAACCGCTGCGCCCAGCTTGTCAGCCAACGGAAAGATAGTCGCTTCGAACGTCTCGCCATCCTTCAACGCACGGCCGCCCGACACGATGATCTTGGCGCTGGTTAGCTCGGGCCGTTCCAGCTTGACGATCTCGGCGCCGACGAAGGAGGAAATACCCTTGTCCCCGGTCGAGTTCACGGCTTCCACCACACCGCTGCCGCTGTCCTTCGACGCCTTGTCAAAGGCCGTGCCGCGAACAGTGATGACCTTCTTGGCGTCCTTCGACCTGACCGTGGCGATGGCATTGCCGGCATAGATTGGACGGGTGAACGTGTCCTCGCTCTCAACCGACAGGATGTCGCTGATCTGCATGACGTCCAGCAGTGCAGCGACGCGCGGCGCGACGTTCTTGCCGTTGCTGGTGGCCGGCGCGACGAACGCGTCATGATGGCCCATCAGTTCGACGATCAGCGGCGCGACATTCTCGGCCAGCGCATGGGCAAAAGCCCCGTCGTCGGCGACATGGACCTTGCCCACGCCGGCGATCCTGGCGGCTTCTGCGGCCACGCCGTCGACGCCTTGGCCGACGACCAGCATATGGACTTCGCCCAGCTTGGCTGCGGCGGTCACGGCAGAAAGGGTCGCATCCTTGACGGCCCCGCCCTCATGTTCGACCCAAACGAGCGTCTTCGTCATGCTGCAACTCCCGCTTTCCGGCGGCTCACGCCGCAACTCCCAGGGCCTTGAGTTTGGCCACCAGTTCATCGACATCGGCAACCTTGATGCCGGCCGAACGCTTGGGCGGCTCGACGACCTTGAGCGTCTCCAGCCGTGGCGCGATATCGACGCCGTAATCAGCTGGCGCCTTGGTCGCGAGCGGCTTGGCCTTGGCCTTCATGATGTTGGGCAGCGAGGCATAGCGCGGCTCGTTGAGGCGCAGGTCGGTGGTGATGATCGCCGGGATGGAGAGCTTCAAAGTCTCCAGGCCGCCATCGACTTCGCGGGTGACATTGACCTTGTCGCTCTCGACCTCGACCTTGCTGGCGAACGTGCCCTGCGGCAGGTTCAGCAGCGCGGCGAGCATCTGGCCGGTCTGGTTGCTGTCGTCGTCGATCGCCTGCTTGCCCAGGATGATCAGGCCAGCGCCTTCCTCTTGCTGCACCTTGGCGAGCAGCTTGGCGACGCCCAGCGGTTCGACATCATCATCGGTCTGGATCAGGATTGCGCGGTCCGCACCCATGGCGAGCGCCGTGCGCAGAGTTTCCTGCGCCTTGGCAACGCCGATCGATACCGCCACGACCTCGCTCGCCGCGCCCTTTTCCTTCAGGCGAATGGCTTCCTCGACGGCGATTTCGTCGAANNGGTTCATGCTCATCTTGACGTTGGCCAAGTCCACGCCCGTGCCATCCGCCTTCACGCGCGGCTTCACATTGTAATCGATAACCCGCTTCACGGGCACAAGGATCTTCATCAGGACATCCTATCTGTCATTGAAGTGTCGCTTCGAATTCATGCTTGAGGTCATCGCACAGCGCGCGCGCGGAGCGCCGCGCCTGCGTCGACCCCACGCCGTGCCCCGCCGACCAGACCGTCTTCCAGGCACGCGCTTCCTCGGAGAGCGAGAGGGCGCCATGCTGCTCGGGAACGCTTGCGGCTGCGAGGCTACGTCCCAGGAAGTTGGCACCGATCCCGGTGACGCGATCGGTGTAGACGATGTCGGCGGCATTCGCTTCGATCATCATATCTTTCTGGTCTCCGCCAGCGAGACTCTCCTCCGCAGCGATGAAGTGCGAGCCGATATAAGCCAGGTCCGCCCCCATCAGACGGGCGGCGGCGATCTGCTGGCCCCGCGTAATGGCGCCTGCCAGCGCCAGCGGCCCCGAAAAGAAGCGGCGTATTTCTTCGACCAGAGCAAAAGGACTTAACGTTCCGCCATGCCCCCCTGCCCCGGCTGCCACCGCGATCAGTCCATCCACGCCGGCAGCTACCGCTTTTTCCGCATGGCGCACGCTAGTAACGTCGTGAAACACGAGACCCCCATAACCCTGCACGACCTGAACCACCTCGGCTGCCGCACCCAGCGAGGTGATGACGAGCGGTACGCGGTGCCGGACCGTCAACTCCAGATCAGCCTCGAGCCTGGGATTGCTTTTGTGAACGATGAGATTGACACCGAAGGGCGCAGCCCCCTCTTCCCCGCAAGCCGTCCCTCTATCTCGTCGAGCCATTCTCCATAGCCTTCGCTGCTACGCTGGTTGAGGACGGGAAAAGTGCCCAGCAACCCTGCCTTGCAGCACTCGACCACCAGGTCCGGACCAGAGACCAGAAACATCGGCGCGACGATGGCCGGGATCGCAAGTCGGTCGCCAAGAAGTGCGGGGAGCGTCAAAAGATCTCATCCTCCAGCGCCATCATCGACTTCTTGCCTGCCTTGATCGACAGGAAGTGCGCGGTCGCCTGCGGCAGGATTCGCTCGAAGAAGAATGTCGCCGTCTTGATCTTGGCGTCGTAGAATCGCTTGTCTTCAGTTCCGAAAAACAGCTGAAATCCGGCGATTTTTGTGGCTTTGGCAAAACAATAGCCCATCGCGACCAGACCGAGCAGACGAAGATAATCTGTCGACGCGGCACCGGCTTCCTCCGGATCCTTCATTGCTCGCTGGGCGACTGTCGCGGTCGAAAGCTGAAGCGCGCCAAATGCCTTGGCAAGCGCCTCGACCATCGGCTTCATCGGCCCGTCGACATTGTTCTCCTCGATGAAGGCCGAAACGGGATGGAAGAAGCTGCGCAGATAACGACCCATATGAGCGCCAAGCTTTCGACCGACGAGGTCAAGTGCCTGAACCCCGTTCGTGCCCTCGTAGATCATGGTGATGCGGGCATCGCGAGCATATTGCTCGACGCCGCTCTCGCGAATGTATCCATGTCCACCATAACATTGGACCGCCAGGTTGGCGCTTTCAAAGGACATGTCGGTGAACATGGCTTTGACGACCGGCGTCATCAGCGCAATGAAATCCGATGCACGCTGCCGCACTTCCGGTTCCGGCGAATGCTTCTCCGCATCGAGCGCGCGAGACACCCAGGCCGACAAGGCGCGACAACCCTCATTATAGGCGCGCATCGTCATCAGCATGCGCCGTACGTCAGGATGCACGATGATGGGATCGGCCGCCTGATCGGGATATTTGGGTCCAGAAAGTGCGCGACCCTGGATCCGGTCTTTCGCATACCATGCCGCCGCCTGATAAGCGGCCTCGCCCACGCCCAGCCCCTGGATGCCTACCGACACGCGCTCGGTATTCATCATCGTGAACATCGCGGCCATGCCCTTATTGGGCTCGCCGACCAGCCAACCGACGGAATCGTCAAAATTCATCTGGCATGTAGCGGATGCCTTGAGGCCCATCTTATGTTCGATGGCCGCGCATTGCACGCCGTTCGATGGTCCCGGAGTGCCATCCTCCTTCGGGAGATATTTGGGCACGAGAAACAGGCTGATGCCCTTCACGCCTTTTGGCGCATCGGGGAGGCGCGCCAGAACCAGATGAATGATATTTTCGGTGAGGTCATGCTCGCCGGCTGAGATGAAGATCTTCGAGCCCGTGACCTTGTAGCTGCCGTCGCCCTGGGGCACGGCGCGCGAACGCAAAAGACCAAGATCGGTACCGCAATGCGGTTCGGTCAAGCACATGGTGCCCGACCACTGGCCACTCACCATCTTGGGCAGATAGGCCTGTTTGAGCGCATCACTGCCATGGCCTTCCACGGCAGTCGTCGCGCCGTGGGTGAGCCCTGGGTAGAGGCCAAAGCTCAGATTAGCCGAACAGATCATTTCCTCCACGAGCTTGTTCACCGTCTCCGGTAGACCCTGACCACCCCATTCCGGATCGGACGCGAGCGAGGTCCAGCCGCCTTCTGCGAACTGGCGATAGGCTTCCGGAAAGCCCTGCGGCGTGCGCACCACGCCATTTTCGAGGTGGCAGCCTTCCTCGTCACCCGATCGGTTGAGCGGCAAGAGCACATCGCGGCAGAAGCGGGCTGCTTCCTCGAGCACCGCATCGGTCAGGTCCGGGGTGAACTCGGACAATGCGGGGATATCCCCGAAACCGTCATCCTGATGGAGCTCGTTGAGGACAAAGCGCATGTCGCGCAGTGGAGCGTCATAGACTTGCATGGTTAAATATCTCCCCGCGGGCCAACGCACCTGACGGCGCACGACCCGCATCTTGTCAGTTGCGAAGCGGCTTGCCGGTCACAAGCATCTGCTCCACGCGCGCCTGCGTACGCGGGTCACGAACGAGCTGCATGAAAGCCTTGCGCTCCAATGCGAGAAGATCGGCTTCGCTGACGATATCGATCAGATCCTTCTCCCCGCCAGACAGCACATCGGCGAGCGCACCCGAGACCACCCCGTCATAGGACGTGGCGAGACCGCGAGCCTGGAAGCCTTCGACGGCGAGTTCGAGGGCCACCTTGCCGCCGGCTCCAGGCAGACGAAATTCCGGCGGAGCGGGCGGCGCATATCCTTCGACCAGTGCCAGAGCCTTCGACTTCGCATCGCTGAGAAGACGATCGCGGTTCATCGTGATGCCGTCGCCGGGTCGCAGGAAGCCATATTCTTTTGCTTCGGCCGCGGATTTGGCGACCGTCGCTGTCGAAACGGTCTCGAAAACCTTTGCGACGGAAGGCATGGGCCCTTTGGGCAAAGCGGGATTCTGCCGCCAGCGATCGAGCATCTCACCGCAGCCACCCCAGCCGGGGATCAGGCCCACCCCACATTCGACGAGGCCGATATAACTTTCGGCATGTGCCTGAACCGCGTCGCTGTTCAGCAGTATTTCACAACCACCGCCCAGAGCCATGCCCGATGGCGCGCTCACCACCGGGAACGGCGCATATTTAAGCGCCTTGTAGGCTTCCTGGCCACCCGCGACGAGCTTTTCGATTTCGCCCCATGCCGCGATATTGAGCGCGAACAGGGCAAGCCCGAGATTCGCGCCGGCCGAGAAGTTGCTGCCTTCATTATAGACGACCAGCGCTTTGTATTTCTCTTGCACCAGCGGGATGGCTTTGCCGATCAGGGCCATGACGTCACCGTCGAGGGCGTTCATCTTGCCGGTGAATTCGAAGGCCACCACACCGTCGCCGATATCCCAGAGTGCGGCCGAACCGTTCTTGATCAGCGGCTGCGAGGAGAGCTTGATGTCCTCGAGCAACAAGACACCTTCGGGCCTGACGACATCATGATAATCGCCATCCAGTCCAAGATATTGCCGTTTGCCATTTTCCACGCGGTAGAAACTGCGATCTCCCGCTAACGTCAGCAGCGCCGGCACCGGACGGCCTTCGGCGGCGAGCCGTTCGGTGAGCTTCGCCGCGCCGATCTTGTCGATGAGTTCGAAGGGCCCGAACTTCCAGTTATACCCAAGCTTCATCGCCGTATCGACGCCAACGATGTCGTCAGCGATTTCCGGCACGAGGCTGGCGGCGTAGGACAGAGTCGCACCGAGGATGGCCCAGGCATAAGCGCCCGCCTCACCGGGTAGAGCGATAAGAGCTGCAAGGTCGCCTTTACCAGCCGCGCCAGAAACAGACGGCGCCTTAATGGCCGGCCGATAGTCGCCGGTCGAAAGATCGATGGCCTCCTTGCGTTTGCCGGCATCTCGGTTCAGGCGGTAAAAGCCGCCTTTGCCCTTGCGGCCGGTATAGCCGTCCGCGATCATCCGGTCGATTAGCGGCGCGGGCCGCGCGATCGCCTGATAGGGATCATCGGCCGGCAGGGTCGAGGTCAGGCTCTTTTGCAGATAGGGCATGAGATCGATGCCTACGAGATCGACAAGCCCGAAAACCCCTGTCTTGGGGACCCCCATGGGCTTTCCCGCGATCGCATCAGCCTGTTCGACCGTGATTCCCAGGTCGAAGGCTGCGTTGAGCGCCGCCTGAATCCAGAAGGTGCCAATGCGATTGGCGATGAAGCCCGGTGTATCCTTTGCGCGAACCACGCTCTTCCCAAGCGTGCGATCTGCGAAGTCAGCGATCCGTTCCACCAGAGCCGTATCGCTCTCGGCTCCTGTCACGATCTCCAGCAGCCGCATATAGCGGGGCGGATTGAAGAAATGGGTGATAAGAAAGTGGCTGCGAAAGCCTTCCGACCGCCCCTCGATCAGTTGCCCCAGCGGGATGGTCGAGGTGTTGGATGACACGGCCGCATCCGGTCTGCGATGCGCCTCGATCTTCTCGTAAAGCCCGTGCTTGAGATCCAGCCGTTCGACAATCGCCTCGACGATCCAGTCACAATCGGCGATTTTCGCCAGATCGTCCTCGATATTGCCAGTTTCGACCAGCTTTGCCGCCGCCTTCGACATGAAAGGAGCCGGGTCCGTCTTGAGCATCTTGGCCACCGCGCCCGCCGCCACGGCGTTGCGATCATCAGGATCGCGCACGATATCGAGGAGGAGAACGGGAATACCGGCATTAGCGACCTGCGCCGCGATGCCCGCACCCATCGTGCCTGCGCCGATGACGCAGACCTTCTTCACGGAAGCAGGGCCGCTCATTCCGCTGCCTCCAGCACCGTCGCGATCCCCTGCCCGCCACCGATGCACTGGGTCGCGAGCGCATATTTGCCACCTTCGCGCTTCAGCAGCGCCGCGGCCTTGCCCACGATGCGCGCGCCGGTCGCTCCCAAAGGATGGCCGATGGCGATCGCGCCACCGTCGACATTGACCTTGTCGACATCGAGCCCAAGATCGGAAATGCAAGCCAGCGACTGGCTGGCGAAAGCCTCGTTCAACTCGACAATATCGAGTTGTCCAACATCGAGGCCTGCACGGCCAAGCGCCTTGCGCGAAGCCTCAACCGGACCGATGCCCATGATCTCGGGCTGACATCCCGAGACCGCGACCGACTTGATCCGCGCCAGAATGGGAAGCCCGTTGGCAAGCGCATAGTCTTCGCTGGCGATGAGAACCGCGCTGGCGCCATCGGTCAAGGGTGAAGATGTGCCTGCGGTTACGGTTCCTTCTTGGGCAAAGGCAGGCTTGAGGCCGGCAAGCGCTTCCACCGTCGTTCCGGGACGCGGCGTGCCGTCCTTGTCGACGATGCCGGCTTTGGTCGGGATCGGGACGATCTCGGCCTCGAGCTTGCCCGCAGCGATGGCGGAGGCGGCCTTGTCCTGGCTCGCGACGGCAAAGGCTTCCTGCTGCGCACGCGAAATCTGATACTTGGTGGCGACGTTTTCAGCAGTGTCGCCCATCCCGAGATAGGCGGCCGTCTTCTTGGCCAGCTCAGCGTTCGGAAGCGGATTGAACCCCATCATCGGTACACGGCTCATCGATTCGACGCCCGCGCAGATAAAGACCTCGCCCGCGCCCAGTTGAATCTGCCCGGCAGCGATGTGCACAGAACTCATCGACGATCCGCAGAAGCGGTTGACCGTCATGCCAGCGACCGAGAGCGGCAGATCAGCCAGAAGGCCGATGAGACGCGCGACGTTGAAGCCTTGCTCCCCCTCGGGGAAGGCGCAACCGAGCACGATATCCTCGATATCCTCGGGCTTTACACCGGTACGTTCAATCAGACCGCGGATGACCTGAGCAGCCAGATCGTCCGGGCGGACGCGCGCAAGCGCGCCCTTGCCAGCCAGATGAAACGGCGAACGGGCATAACCCGCGACAACCACATTACGCATCGATCGAAGCCTCTCCATGGAATCGGGAATCAGAAACACGCTGATGACCTAATGGTGCTAAGATTGACCTATACGTCAACAGAAATGTTTGGCATGGTACGCGGAAGCGGCGCGAGCGAGCACGGGCCATGTGAAGAAGGAGGGTGGCCGTGACAGCAAGGAATGCCTGAAAACCCGCCCCCAGCCCCGACCCAAGCAAACGCTGATGCGTCCGGCAATGCGGCGATCCCGGCCCATCCACAAAGGTAGCGTGCGCCGCGCTGAAGGAGATTCGAAATGCGCCTTCATGAACATGCCTTGCGCCGACAGGTCGTCAACGAAATGCACCTGCGGCGATTTGCGAGACTAGATCCGCCGGCGCTCGCCATACAGACCGTGCGACTGCTCGATGACGAGCAGTGGGAGAAGGAGTGGTCCGTGATCAGCGATCTGCGTGGTGCAGAGCTGCATCGTACCGCGCGACATATGGAAACCGGCTGGAAAGATGCTGTCCGTATCGCTTGGGAAAGGCATAGCGAGGCAATCACAACCACCCTTACATTTGCTACGGAAAATAAAAATCCGGAGTGGAACTTACCCCTGACCGGACCTTCTGCAGAGGCTTTGACCTGGATGGAAGAGCTTCCTGGCAGCGTGATCCGCGCCACGCAGATCGTCGTCGTCACCAGCGACAGCGCTGCCGCCGAGCTTATCGAGAGAGCTGCATTTCACCCTGCCCATTTGGTTTCATGCGTCGTCGACGATGCCATCCGGATCTGGAGCGACTTTCGCATACATGCAGAAGGGTATGGGCGCCTAGTGGTCGCGACCAATGGCGCAAGCGTTGACGAGGTTTCCCGCTGTATCCAGCGCGTGCAGGAACTGGGGAACTATCGGAACCTCGCGCTTCTCGGTTTGCCGACTGCGCGACATGGCTGGAGCGTGCTGGATGAGATCGAGCGCAGTCTGGACGAGACTGGTCGGGCATTGCGCGATTCTTCGCGCACTGATGATAGCCTTCTTGCCTCTCTGTCGTCGCTGACCGCAAGATTGCTAACATTAGCGAGTGAAACGGATTCAAGGCTGAGCGCCACGGCCGCCTATGCTGAGATCGTCGCAGAGCGGCTTACCGATCTCGTTGTATCGCGCCTTCCAGGATTCCAGTCGCTTAGCGACTTCACCGGAAGGCGCTTTAATCCAGCGGTCCGAACATGCCGGGATTTTCAGACGCGCCTAGCCCAGGTCAGCCTTCGAGCCGCACAGTTCACTGCCCTCCTGCGCGCACGGGTCGAGACACACATTGAAAATCAGAATGCGTCGCTGCTTGCTTCAATGGACCGCAGCGTTCGCATGCAGCTTCGCCTCCAACACCTGGTCGAGGGACTCTCAGCGGTTGCCGTGGGCTACTACGCGCTCGGCCTAATCGGATACCCTCTCAAGGCAGCCGAGAAGGCATTCCCCCCCTTTTCCTCCGTTATTGTCCTGGGGGGTTTGGCTCCGCTGGTTGCGGTAATCGCATTTTTCTCAATCGCCTACGCACGTCGCCGAGCCGTCGCCGACGCCTCGGTCAAGTCGATACGTAAAGAAAACCCGGACAGCGGTGGGATGCATCGCCAGCCTCCGGAAGCGGCAAACAGCCACCGGACTAAATCGGAAGAATGATGACGATTTGAGTCCTTGACTTACCTATACGTCAACATGATGGTGAGGGAGAGGCCGATTCGAGCCACTTCGACGCGGTCCAGCAAAGAACAATCGCGTTAGCGGTGCCTCATGGGAGCGGAACGAATGACAATCTTACTGGCAATACTGGCAGCGGCATCGATGCCGGCCGACGCAGCGGTGGGTCGTTGGCAGACCGAAAACCGACATGGCGTGGTCGAGATTGCCAGATGCGGTTCATCCATCTGCGGCACTTTGCTGTCCTCCGACGGCCTTCGGGCGAACCCGCAGTTGCGCGATGAGAAGAACAAGGATGCGCAGCTGCGCAGCCGCCCCCTGAAAGACTTGCGAATCCTGCAGGGCTTCCAATGGAAATCCGGCTCCTGGTCCGGCGGCACCATCTACAACGCCGAGGACGGCGGCACTTACGGCGCGACCGTCACCGTGATCGACAGCGATCATTTGCGCCTGAAGGGCTGCATCGTCTGGCCACTGTGCAAGACCCAGACCTGGATACGTTTACGCTGACATCAACGCATCTGAAATAAATCACGCGAGGGGAGAATAGCATTGAAACACGGCCTGAAACGTCATGTAACCGTAGCTCTTGTCGGAGCGCTGGCAGTGCCGCAGGTTGCACATGCCGGTGGCTTTTATCTTCAGGAACAGTCGGTCAAGGGCGCGGGCCGCGCATTCTCAGGCGAAGTTGCCGATCAGGGAGCGGAATCTCTCTGGTGGAACCCGGCGGCGATCGGGGGCGTGTCAGGCGTCGATAGCCATTTCGCGATCAGCGCGATCCTCCCTAAGGGTAGTATCGACAACGTCAATACGCTCATCGTACGGCCGGGACAGACGCCTGCAGCGGTCGGTGGTGATCAGAGATCGCGTAATCCCATCAACAACGGCATCCTCCCATCAGGAGCGATCGCCTTTGCAGTCAGCCCGAAACTGGCCGTCGGGCTCGCACTGACATCGCCTTACAGCTTTACCACCGACTACGAGGCGACAAGCTGGGTGCGCTACACCACCGATAAGACGAAGTTGCGCACCTACGATATCCAGCCGTCAATCGCGTTTATGCCAACGCCCAACCTCAGCATCGGCGCGGCGCTGAATATCGAATATGCGGACGCTACTCTGTCTAATTATCTGCCCAATCTTTCCCCGCTCCTGGCCGATGGCCATCAGGAACTCAAGGGCGATGGTTGGGATCTGGGCTGGACTGCTGGTCTCCAATATCGCGCAGGTCCCGTCACACTGGGTGCGAGCTACAAGTCCAGCGTGAAGCATGACCTGAAAGGTTCGATCACAACGACCGGGCTGCTTGGACCGCTAGCCGGACAAAATGGCTCGATCGACACCGGCGCGAGTTTCCGCACGCCCTGGCAGGCAACAGTCGGCGCACGCGTAGCGGTGTCTCCCAGGCTGACCTTGAACAGCCAGATTGTCCGCTTCGGATGGTCGGAGTTCGACAGCATCAAGCTGGGGTCTCCGCTCAATACTGCCATCCCGGAAAACTACCGAAACACCTGGAGCTTCGCGGGTGGCATTGATTATTCTGCCTCCCCCCAATGGACCATCCGCGCAGGCGTGCAGCACGATCAAACCCCGACGAGGGACGGCAATCGCGACGCGCGCGTGCCAGATGCGGATCGATGGAACTTCGCGGCGGGCAGCAGCTTTGCTCTTTCCCGCAATTTCACCCTCAATGCCGCCGCCGCTTACATCGCTTTCAAAGACGAGACGATTGATCGGACAACTGCCGCTTATGCTGGAAGTGCCGCGCAGACCCCTATCCTGGTCAACGGCGGGGTGAACGACGCTCATGCCGTCGTGCTGTCCCTTGGTGGTCGGTTGACCTTCTGATGTTCGAGGCTGCCATGGCTGAACCCATTTCAGACATCTTCGACGGACAGCAGGATCCGTCGCTTCCACCCCGATTGATCACCGACCTGCTGGATAACGCGGTTGCGCTCTATCCAGACCGGATAGCGATCGATTTCCTGGGTAGAACCTGGACCTACGGTGAGATCGGCGGCCTCGTGCAGAGGGCAGCCAGGGGCCTGCAGGATCAGGGCTTGAAGAAAGGCGATCGATTCGGCCTTTGCCTGCCCAATTGTCCGTACTTCGTTGTCCTGTATTTTGCCGCACTCCAGGTCGGTGCGATCATCGTGAATTTCAACCCTCTCTACACCGAGCGAGAACTTGAGCATCAAATCCGCGACTCAGGCACGCGGATGATGGCCGTACCGGATCTGAAGGCAATCCATGGGAAAGTGGAGGCGGTTGCAGCAAGCGCCGGCCTGGACAAGATCATTCTATGCGGCATGGTCGACATGTTGCCGCGGATGAAAGGCTTGGGCTTTACCTTGTTCAAGCGCAAGGATCATGCTCGTGTACTGGACGAGAGCATTCACGTCCGTTTGAACAGACTCTTGTCGAGCAATGTTCTCCCGAATCCTGTGCGGCGTGAGCCGGACGACGTTGCGGTGTTGCAATACACCGGCGGAACGACCGGTGTTCCCAAAGGAGCGATGCTCACGCATGCCAACCTCGCCGCCAACAGCGCGCAGATGGTCGTGCATGTTGGGGGGCACAGCTCCCGCCAAGAGCGCACACTCGGCGTTCTGCCCATGTTCCATGTCTTTGCGCTCACCACAGTGCTGAATTTCTCCGTCGAGATCGGTGCGGAGATGGTGCTGCTTCCTCGCTTCGAGATGGACCAGGTCCTCAAAACCATGAAGCGCAAGCCCCCCACCCAGTTCTTCGGCGTGCCCACCATCTATGTGGCTCTCAACGGGCTCGCGGACGACAAGATTCCGAACCTGTCGTCAGTGAGAGCCTGCATATCGGGCGGTGCCCCTCTGCCCCTCGATGTCCGGGAGCGTTTCGAAGAGCGGACCGGGGCAAAAGTCGTTGAAGGCTACGGCCTTTCCGAGACGGCCCCTATCATAGCGTGTAATCCCCTGGACGGCCTCGTGAAAGACAACAGCTGTGGGCCGCGCTTTCCCGGCACCATCCTGGAAATCCGCGATCCGGAGAACCCTACGAGGGCGCTTCCCCAAGGCGAGCGGGGCGAAGTCTGCGCCCGGGGCCCACAGGTCATGAAAGGATATTGGCAGCGCGAAGAAGACACGCAGGCGATATTCGTTGAGGGAGCGCTACGGACTGGGGACATCGGATATCTCGATGAAGATGGCTACCTCTTCCTTGTCGATCGCATCAAGGACGTGATTTTTTGCGGCGGCTATAATGTCTATCCTCGCATCATCGAGGACGCCGCATACCAGCATCCAGCCATCAAGGAGGCAATCGCCATTGGGATTCCGGATCCTTACCGAGGTCAGTCGCCCAAGCTCTTCGTGGCACTACACAAGGATGCAACCGTCACTACGGGCGAACTGAAGGATTTTCTTCGAGAGCGCCTCAGCAAGATCGAGATGCCAAAAGCGATCGAAATTCGCGATAGCCTGCCCAAGACCATGATTGGCAAGCTATCGAAGAAGGAACTTGTCGAGGAGGAGAATAAAAAGCTCGCATGAGCGCCACCGGCCTGCCACTGTCAAACTTTGCTGTTTTGCAACAGGCACCGTGGGATGAGGGTGGCGGACATTGATAGGCGGAGCAAGGCCAACGTGAGACGTGAGCGGATCAAAGCGCCTGTTGATAATAACGGTGCCGGGGCGCGGGATGCGCGTGAATTTACACCCCCACTGCAAGGTATAAATGATGTTGCCCGCGAGTTGGGGGTCACACTGCGAACTCTCCGCTTCTATGAGAAGGAGGGTTTGATCGACCCCCAACGCGTCGGCAATACGCGCATATATTCCAAGCGCGAGATCGGGAGGATGCAACTCATTCTCCGGGGCAAGCGGCTGGGTTTCTCCATTCGAGAGATCAAGGAGTTCCTCGATCTATATGATGCCGACCCGGGACATCATGAGCAGATGGGCAGACTCGTAGAGCGCGTCCGCGAGAGACTTATTGATCTGAAGGGTCAGCGTAGCGCCCTTGATTTAACTATCGAGGAACTGACCAAGATCGAAAATGAGGCTACCACGCACCTCATGCGAAAGCAGAAATAGTCCGCGCCCTAGGATCCTCTTAGCGGCCAAGATCGCCTACGGGAAATTCCAACCCGATTTCCAAGCCATGATCAAACCATGCGCGCTCCACTTTGCCATGCAAAGTCGCAACACTCGCCCTCTCTAAGCGGCGGCCGAAGCCCTCGTCTGACTTGCCCCGGACATTCGCCGGGCGCCGGTCTCGCGCCATGTCATCTTCATGCGCTCACCTGCGATTCCAACTTCAATTCTCAGTTGCCTGTTGATTGCCATTGGAAGCAAACGAATGTCAGTGGACGCTTACGGACAGAAAACCGCTCTTAATCAGCGGGTCCTAGGTTCGAGCCCTAGTGCGTCCACCAAATTCTTTATGAAATACAAAGTCTTAGGGCTATTTGCTGCTGCACTGGACCCATCATTCAGTGCTCTAGGTAGCTCTCTAGGTAGCTGTAAGTCAGGCCCCATCCCTCGCGACTCTGAACCAGGATGGCCGGGTTAGGCATGCAGTTTGGTGGAGACTCTACATCAAATCGAGGGAGCCCGCAGGGGGCAGGTCAGTGGTAAGCGCGATGTCGGCTGAACACGCGCTGCCATCGGAGCAAGACCCGACATTAGATGCAATCGGCGTTCCTCGTTGACGTATGACATGCACAAGCCGTGATCGGGAAGAGGAATGACTGGCTGAACCCGTGGCAAGCGGATGACGCAAAGCTGGAGGGCCACCCGCGGCGTACGGACATGATCCTGCGCCGACAGCAGCCCTCATTTGGGTAAGACGTTCCGGGTGGCCGTCCACATCAGGATGAAGTTCCGCCCTTCCGACCACGTCTGCCCCTCGATGCGGTCGCCTATTAGACAACCGGAGCTGTGGTACGGGCCGGTTCCGTCCTGCGTGCGAAATGCAAAGCATGGACGGCCGTTGGTGGCGCCCACACGTCCACGTTCGATCTGGTGCTCGTAGAAGCGGCCGGTCAGTGTGCCATCGGCCGCGACCGCGAGCGTCATTGCCTTGGGGTAGGCGGGTGCCTGCGGTTCAGGTCGCAGGTCGGCGGTCCAGTTGCCGGCGAGCGTCGACTTGTCCTGCGCGAGCACGGGAACTGTAGCAGCACAAAGCGCGATGCCGAGCAGAGCGGCATGGGCGAGAGGATGCATTGGGTCTTCTCCTTACAGGGTTCAGGGATTGGCCGGGCACAGCGCGGCCGACAGCAGGTCGAAGGTCAGACCCTCGCCCTGCCACACTTCGCCGAATTCGACCGACTGGTCGTTGGTGAACAGGATGACCGCGCGACCAAGCTCAGGGGCGATGATGTTGCGCACCTGCGTGCCCGCGAAGTCGCCGCGCCGTTCCACGATCTGCACCGGCGCAGCGCAACCATCCAGGCGCGCAGGGAACGACCAGACGCCGAGCGCCATGAACCCGAGCTGCGGGTCGCCCTCCCAGGCGGTCGCGCGGGCCTGAGGAGACAATAGACGACCAGCCATCAGCGCGCGGTCGAACTCGGCCAGGTCACGAGCGCTGCCGGTCAGCGCGTGGGACGCGCCGCCCGTGGCGACGTTAACGGCGGCCACGCGCGCCGCCCCGTCATAGCCGACCGCAGCCGCACCGCCGCGCGTCGCGCTGTCGGGCGCAAGGCGCAAGGATCGGAGCCCGAGCGGCCGGGCGATACGTTGATCGACAAGCCGGCCGTAGGGGAGGCCGGTCACCGCCTCCAGCACGGCGCCGAGCACGAGATAGTCGCAGTTGTTGTACTCCCAGTCGCCGCCGCGCGGCCGTTTTTTTGCCCCGGCGCAGAAGCCGGCCGCACGGGCTGTATTTCCGATGCCGCTGCCAGTCTCGCGGTAAAAGGCAGGCACGCCGTCGACTGCTGGCGTGTCAGCCGGGTTCGGCAGGCCCGAGCGGTGCTGGAGCAGCTGGCGGATGGTTATGGCACGGTCGCCGCCGAAGCCGGGCAGGAAGGTGCCAATGGCTGCGTCGAGCGCAATCCGCCCGCGGTCAACCTCCTGCATGACCAGCGTCGCCGTCACCTGCTTCGTGATGCTGGCCCAGACCCAGCGCTGACCAACCCTATTGGCCTTGCGCGCCTCGCGGTCGGCAAGGCCGTAAGCGACGGCGCGCTCGGCTCCGTCTGCATCCGCCACAACAAGTTCGCCAGGAAGCCGCGCCCTGCTCAGCACGGCCGAGGCGCGCGTTAACGCTGCTTCAAGCGGGGGTGCTGTGCCGGGGATTGAGGTCTCGGCTCGGCCCGGTGTCGCGGCGCACAACGCTGTCAGCAGCAGCACCCGTCTCATCATTCTCAATCCCATCATCAGATCCTCGTTCATGATGATGAAGCCATGACGCGACGGAGGTGGGCTGTCGCCGGTCGCGCGACCGGCGTCGCCCTGTCACGACCGACGTCGTCACGATCCATGTTGCAGCGTGGCGGAAGCTGCTACGCAGGAGGACGATGAAAAGTCCGATCGTCATGTCTGGCGCTGCCCTCGTCCCGGCGCGGCTCGCGCTTGCGAGCATCGCCAGCTTCTGGGCGGTGTGGCTCGTGCTCGTGACCGGCCGCGCGCTGGTGATGGATTGGCCCGATCAGGGCGGCATGCTTGTTCGACGCCTCGGCATGGCGGCGGTCGGCGCTGCACTGGCCTGGGTCATTCACCTTTTACTCATGCGGTGCGCGTGCCAGCGCCTGGCTCTGCGTGCAACTGCGGCGTTCACAGCGTGCATCCCGGCGGCGCTGCTGTTCGCCGTGCTCAACAGCTTCGTATTCTACCGCTGGTTTCCGGTGCCGTCAGTGCTGCCTGACCTCGCACGCTGGGACGAAGGCGCCGTGCTGCGCACTGCCGTAGCTGACGGCTTCGTCACCTGGTACTTCTTCTTTGCCGCGTGGGCCGCTTTCCTGCTCGCGCTCGGCGTGGTCGGCGAGGTGCGCATGGCCGAGCGCGCGCGCGGCGAAGCCGAGGCCGCCGCGCGCGACGCACGGCTCGCCATGCTACGCCTCCAGGTCGATCCGCACTTCCTCTTCAATGCGCTCAACGCGCTGTCGTCGATGGTCGCCTGTGGCGAAACCAAGGCGGCAGGCGCGATGATCCGCGACCTCGCTGCCTTCTTCCGCACCGGCCTCGTGGAGGATCCTGCAGCCGACGTTAATCTTGCCGAAGAGGTTGAATTCCAGCGCCTCTACCTTGCGATCGAGCAGGCGCGCTTCGGAGAACGGCTGCGCGTCTCCGTCGACGTTACAGCAAAGCTGAACGGCGTGAAGCTACCGGCGTTGCTGCTGCAGCCGCTCGTCGAGAACGCGGTGAAGCATGGTCTCGGCGGCACGACCGCGCCCGTCCTGATTAAGGTACGTGCGTGGCAGGATGGCGCAATGCTCCACTTGAACGTCACCGACTGCTCTCACGGTCAGCTCGCGATGCCTGACGCGCGGCAGCCTTCAACCGGAATCGGCCTCGCCAATGTCCGCGCCAGGCTGGCCGCGCGATTCGGGCCAACAGCGGCACTGACGGCAGGCCAGATAAAGGATGGCTGGAGCAGCACCATCACCGTGCCGCTCGAGCCGGAAGCGGGACGTGGCTGAGCGGCCGCTCTGCGCGCTGGTCGTCGATGACGAGGCGCCCGCTCGGCGCCTGCTGCGGATGCTATGTAGTGACGCCGGTATCGTCGTCTCAGGGGAAGCCGACGACGGCGACTCGGCACTGGCACTGCTTGAAGAGATACCTGCCGACATCGTCTTCCTCGACATCGCCATGCCTGGCATTGATGGCATGGAGACGGCGCGCCGCATCCCGCAGGGCGGCAATACGGCGTCCGTGCCTGCGGTCGTGTTCACCACCGCATTCGCTCAACACGCGCTTGCCGCCTTCGACGTCGGCGCGGTCGATTACCTGCTCAAGCCCATCGACACGGCGCGCTTCGGGCTCGCAATCGAGCGCGTTCGTGCCGCGCTGGGCGGGCGGCTTGGCGATGCCCGCTCCCCTGCTGATCACCTCTGGGTGCCCCACCGCTCCGACCTTGTGAGGGTCGAAGTCGCGGCGGTCGAACGCGTTGAGGCCGAGCGCGACTACGTGCGCGTGGTGGTCGGCGGTCGCTCCCACCTCCTTCGCGAGACGATGGAAGGGATGGCCAAACGCTTGCCGTCTGACCGCTTCATCCGCATCCACCGGTCGACGATCGTTCGGCGTGACCTGGTGCGCGGGCTGCGACATGAGGGCGGTGGCGTGTGGTCGATCGCACTGGCCGACGACACGATGCTCCGCATCGGCCGAAGCTACCTCGACGCGGTGCGAAGTCTCTGAACAGCCGTCTTGGAACGGAGCTTGTGTCGATTTTCTGTTTCCGTGCTATGCAAAACCCAACCGGTATGCGGTCCGGCAACCAGATCAGCGCCTGACCCTGGCCCTCGACTTACTTGACGCGTGAATCAGGAAGGTTCCCTCATCCCAACCCGTCATCGAGGCTGGACCCTGAGGGTGGGAACGCGGCATCAAACTGTTTCGTTCCAGCTTGCGTGAAGGTGATCGCCCGCGAGTTATCGTGTGCCAGAACCCAGTTTTGCGCGATCAGCAGATCGAGAAAGGCTTTGCCAAGGTTGCCGACAAGATGGGTCTTGCGTTCGCTACAGTCGAGGCATTCCCGGCAGAGCGGGGGCGGCGGGCCGAAAGCCTGGAAAGGTCGATACCCAGACTTTCAGAAAAGGCGCGGCCGTGTGGCGACAGCGACAGCCCGGTGTTCGTCACGATCAGGTAGTCGCGTTGGGTCAGGCTCTCGTCCAGCTGGACACCCGCCGCCCCGGCAAGGTGATTGTAGCACCGCCTTTTCCACCCTGGGGGTTTCGTCGCGGGGGCCGATGCGCGTGCGAACGTGGCCACGTTCCGCGACAAGGCCCATCAGCGCTTCAAGGGCAGCCGCTACCCCCGGCGGAGCCAGTTGGAAGTAGCAGTGGCGCCCCTGCTCGCGCGCCATGACAAGGTTGCCGTTTTGCAACTTTACCAGATGGGCGCTGGTTGTTTGCAGAGTCAGGCCGGCTTCGCGCGCCAGTTCCGACACCGTCAAAGCCTTGCCGTGAGGCGTTATCGCTGTCCGCTTATGCCGGAGGTGACTGAGTTCAAAGCTCGATACTCACGCTAAAACCTGGGCGCGCAGCAATGGTCGCTTTGCCAGAATGGGCGGCGACGATTGCCGCAACCATGGCCAGCCCCAGACCGTGCCCCGGCGTTGATCGACTGCGATCGACTCGTGCGAAGCGATTGAAGAGTTTAGGCGCCTCACTCTCGCTCACTCCCGGACCATCATCAGTGACGGCAAGGCGAATGCCATTATGGGTGCCGTCGATGGCGATGCGGACCGTCGTTCCCTTCGGCGTATGTTGAGAGGCATTGTCCAGCAGGTTTGTGAGCATCTGTTGCAGCAGCCTGCGATCGCCGGGCAGGGTCAGGTTGGGTTCAATGCTAGTGACAAGCTGGTGGCCGCTATTCTCCATGGAGGGTCGGAACGCCTCCGCCACGTCGGCCACCACCAAGCTAAGGTTCACCGGCTGGAAGTGCGCACGGGCGGCCATGCCTTCGACCTCCGCAATCCGCAGCAAAGCAGAAAAGACCTCAAGCAACTCACCTGCTTCCCCGGCGGCAGCCTCGATGGCCTCGCGTTGCAACTCCGGGTTGCGCTCGCGCAAGGCCTCGTCGAGCCGGTTTTGCAGCCGCGTGAGCGGCGTGCGCAGGTCGTGGGCAACATCGCTGGATACCTGGCGCAGGTTCTCCATCAGCCCGACGATGCGGTCGAGCATCCGGTTGAGCGTCGTGGCCACGCCATCAAACTCGTCGCCGCTTCCGGTCAGGGGCACGCGCCGAGACAGATCGCCGGCGATGATCGCAGCAGCCGTGTGATCGATGCGGGCAAGGCGGCGGCGTGTGACGATACCGACCAGCCAAGCGGCACCGATGCCGAGCAATAGCATCGCCCCGAAGGCACCCAGGAACAGCACGATAAAGCGGTTGTCCATTTCGTCGATGGCGGCGCGATCCGCTCCAACAAGCAGCCGGTAGCCACCCGGGAGGACCGTGGTCAGCGATTGCGCGATCCGCTCCTCGCCGTCCACCTTGTAAGGCAGCAGTTCGACATAGCCGGGCTTTGGTGGGACAGTGGTATCGAGCGACCCCGCTACGGGTCTGTTTTGGGAATCAACGAGCCGATAGCCCAAGCTCGCCGTGCTCCTTGCCGCCTCGCGCCGACGGATGGCGGCAGCCACGCCCTCATGCCCGTCCTGCCCTTCGTCAATCAGCGCCTGCGTTTCGATGGCGATGCGATGATCGAGTTGCAGTTCGAGCGCCTCATGGGTGGTTTCGAACACCACAGCCCCGATCACCAGCGTCGCCAGCGCAAAGCCGAGAGCGACCGCAGCCACCAGGCCGAACGTGCCGCGCCACCAGCGTTTCATCCGCCGTCCCTGACGAGATAGCCCGCGCCCCGCACGGTTTCGATCGGGTCGCTGTCGAACCCGGCGTTGAGCTTGGATCGCAATCGGCTGAGATGGGTTTCGACGATATTGGTCTTGGGGTCGAAGTCGAAATCCCACACCCGTTCGAGCAGCATGGTGCGGGTCATGATGCGACCGGGGTTGCGCATCAGTTCGGCCAGAAGGGTGAACTCGCGGGGCTGAAGTGCGATCTTGCGGCCCGCACGCTTGACGGTGCGGCGGTGCAGATCGAGCACGATGTCGCCTGCCGTCAGCCGCGCGGGCTCCGCTGCGGCCGAAGGCCGCCGCCCCAGCGCATGGATGCGGGCTGCGAGTTCGGTAAAGGCGAAGGGTTTCACCAGATAATCGTCCGCCCCGGCTTCGAGCCCTTCGACCCGGTCGGCAATCCCGCTGACCGCCGTGAGCATCAGCACCGGGGTCATGTTTCCGGCAGCGCGCAAAGCCTTGACGAGTGCCAGCCCATCCAGCCCCGGTAGCATCCGGTCCACCACCATGGCATCGAAGCCGCCATCGGTTGCATGGAACAGCCCATCGCGCCCGTCGCCGCTGGTCACAACTTGGTGGCCCAATTCGGCAAGACCGCGGGCGATGAACTGGTTCGTATCGGCATCGTCCTCGACGATCAGGATTCTCATGCGGTTATTCTAGCGGCTCACCGCCGCTGCGCCAGCCACCGCCAAGTGCACGGAACAGCGCCACTTGCGCCTGCGCTACGGCGAGTTCGGACTGCGCGAGCGAAAGTTCGGCCTGCGCCAGCGTGCGGTCGGCGTCGGTCCGCAGGAGCGGTGCCGCATCGCCAAGCCGGACGCGCGCCTCGGCGCGGCGGGCGTAGAGGCGCCCCTCGTCTTGGGCCTCGGTCAGTGCCCGATTGCGGCGAACTTCGCCATCATAGGCCGCCAGCGCCGTCTCCACATCGCGCAACGCTCGGAGGACTGCGACATCCCATCCGGCAAGCGCTGCGCGCTCGGCCGCTTCAGCCTGTTCAATGCGCGCGCGGGCCGGAGCCTGATTGGGGAAAGCCCAGCTCACCAGCGGCGAACCCGTTGCAACCAGCCCCCCGCTCAACAGGCCCAGTGCCCCGCCAAGGTTGATGCGGGGATAGAGATCGGCGCGCGCAACACCGATCCGCGCGGTAGCGGCGGCAAGGCGGCGCTCGGCTTCACGGATGTCTGGACGGCGCAGCAGCAAGGCCGTGCCATCACCAACCGGAGCCGCAGTGCGCAATTTCGGCGGCGCGGTGCAAGTCACGGGGTTGCTGCGCGCCTCTCCCGCCGGACGACCTGCAAGCGTGGCCAGGCGGTAGCGTGCATTGGCCTGCGCTGCTTCCAGCGGTGCAATGGCCGCTTTGGTCGCGGCGACAAGGTTGGCTGCCTGCGAGACTTCCAGCGGTGAGACCTCGCCTGCCGCCAGCTGACTACGGGTGATTGTCAGCGCGCGGTCCTGAAGCGCGACCTGTTCTTGGACGACGGCAAGGCTGCGAGTTGCGCCGCACAGATCGACATAGGCCAGAACGGTATCGGCGACGACTGCGACCTTGATGCCATCGAGCGCAGCGGCCTGGGCTTCTGCATCGGCGCGGGCAGCGAGCGCACCTGAGAGAAGCCGACCGAATAGGTCCGCATCCCAGCTTGCGGTTACCCCCAGGTCGTAGTCCGTCGTCGGTACATTGCCTGAGGCGCTTGGCTGATTGGCAGGATTGTCGATGCCGAGACTGCTCTCGATCGTGGTCTGAGGCAGCCGGGCGGCTTGCGCCTGACGCAGCGCCGCGCGCGCGCCGTCAAGATTGGCATACGCGACCCTGAGATCAGCGTTGGCCCCGATGCTGGCTTCGACCAAGCGGTCAAGCACAGGGTCATCATAAAGCCGCCACCAATCATCGGGCACAGGCTCGATCGAGGCGACCGGCAGGCTCGCGAACGGTCCGGCAGCAATCGTGGGATCGATCTTAGTTGCCGCAGGCTGGGACGTGGTCGCGCAAGCGGTCACCATTAGGGCAGCGAGGGGAACAAACCTCTTCATGCCACCGCCTCCGCCAGTCCGGGCTCGGGATCCTGGCGTTCCTTGCCGAACCGACCATAGAGCGCAGGCATCAGGAACAGGTTGAGCGCGGTCGATGTGATCAGGCCACCGAGGATGACGATCGCCATCGGATGCTCGATCTCGTGACCCGGTTTGTCGCCCGCGATCACCAGCGGCACTAGCGCAAGCCCTGCGCACAGCGCGGTCATCAGGATCGGCACCAAGCGTTCCTGCGCGCCGCGAAGGATCAGGGCCGGGCCGAACTCCTCGCCCTCGAACCTGCGAAGGTGATCGTAGTGCGAGAGCAACATGATTCCGTTGCGCGCCGAAATGCCGATCACCGTGACGAAGCCGACCAGCGATCCGAGCGACAGAATGCCGCCGGTGAGCGCGACCCCGATGACCCCGCCGACCAGCGCAAAAGGCAGGCTGAGAGCGACCAGCGCGGTGATCCGGGCCGAGCGGAACTCCAACCAGACGAGCAGCAGGATGCCGAACAGGCAGGCAAGGCCAACCGTCCACAGCCGCGATCGCGATTCCTTGAGCGCTGCATATTCGCCAAGGATCTCGGGATGATAGCCGGTGGCGAAGGGCACCTTGCTCACAGCCGCCTCGACCCCGCGCGCCACGGCACCGAGATCGGCATCGCTGGCGATGTTAAGCGTGACGTCGAGCCGGCGCTGGCCGTCCTCGCGCTTGATTTCGTTGGGCGCGGGCACGATCACCACATCGGCAACGTCGCGCAGGCGCACCGGCGCGCCGACCGGGGTCTGGATCATCAGCTCGGCAAGCGCATGCTGGTCGCCCCGAATGGCCGGCTCGCCCCACAGGGCGACATCGAACGCTTTCTGATCGCGGTAGATCTCGCCCAGCTTTTCTCCAGCGACGAGGGTCTGTGCCTGTCGCCGCACTTCGCCCGGCGTCAGGCCCAGCGTGACCAGATCGGCCGCACGTGGGCGTATCTGGATTTGCGGCACCAGCACCTGCTGTTCGACCTTGAGGTCGGTGACGCCGGGAATGCTGGCGACCTTGCCGCGCAGCCGCTCGGCTGCTGCGCGCAGCTCGTCCTGATCCGGGCCGTAAATCCGCACCACCACGGTCGCGCCTGCGCCCGAGAGCACTTCCTTGATGCGTTCGCGCAGATAGGTGAGCACGTCGCGGTACAGGCCGGGATACCCTTCAACCACTTCCTTGATGCGCGCCACACTGGCATCGTAATCGACATCGTCGTCGAGGCTGATCCAAAGCTCGGTGAAGTTAGGGCCGACCACCTCGTCGGCCGCTTCAGCGCGGCCGATATGCGCCCCGAAGTTGCGCACCCCGGGTATCGCGCGCAGCTCCTTTGAGGCGCGGATGGTGATGCGGTCCATCGCATCGATGCCCACGCCAGGCTTCTCGACGAAGTGCATGAGGAAGTCGGTTTCGCGGAAATCGGGCAGGAACTGATCCTTGAACCCAAGGTAGCCCACGCCCGAAAGCAACAAGCCGCCCGCGACGATGCCCATGGCAAGCCTTGGCCGGTCGATCAGCCGGGGCAGCACGCCAAGATACCGCTGCTTGAGCGAGGCAACAAAGCGTGTGTCGCGATGCTCCTTCATCGGCGCATTGGGGAGCAGCATCAGGCACATCGCAGGCGTCACCACCAGTGCGACCAGCAGCGAGGCGGCAATGGCCAACACATAGGCAATCGCGAGCGGCCGGAAGAATGTGCCAGCCACCCCGCCGAGGAAGAAGATCGGCAGGAACACCAGCATCACGATCAAAGAGGCGAAGACCACAGCAGTGCGCACTTCAAGCGATGCTGACAGCACCACGGCGAAAGCCGGCCGCGGATTGCCCGCCTCGCGGTTCAATCGCAGTCGGCGGGCGATGTTCTCGACATCGATGATCGCATCATCGACTACTTCGCCCAGCGCAATCACCAGCCCGGCGATCACCATGGTGTTGATCGTCGCCCCGCTCCACAGCAGCACGAGTCCGGCTGCAAGCAGCGACAGCGGGATCGCCACCAAGCTGATTGTCGCCTGCCTCCAGTCACGGGTAAAGGCGAACAGCACGAGCGCGACCAGCAGGCAGCCGATCATCAACGCGCGGGTCAGGTTATCGATCGACTTTTCGATGAAGGTCGCCGGGCGGAAGATCGTGGTGTCGATCTTCACATCCTTGAGGCCGGGGCGGAGCTCTGCCACCGCAGCCTCGACATCGCGGGTCAGCTGAAGCGTGTTGCCGGTGGGCTGCTTCTCGACGATCAGCATGATGCCCGGGCCGTCGTCGATGATCGCATTGCCGATGGGGGCGGCAAAGCCATCGGTCACCCGCGCAACATCACCCACGCGCACCGGCGCATCGCCTGTGATCTTGACAACTGTGCGGGAGAGGTCCTCGGCGGTCTGGATCGCGCCCGCCTGCTGAACGGGCAGCCGCTGGTTGGGCGTATCGACAAAGCCGCCGCCGCCGACCAGCACTGCATCCCCGGTCGCCGCGCGCAGTTCAGCCAGCGTGACGCCGGAGGCTTGCAGCCGGTCAGGATCGGCTAGCACCTGCAACTGCCGGTCGCGATAGCCCCAAACGGCGACATTCGCGACGCCCGGCACCGACATCAGCTTGGGCCGGATCGTCCAGCGCACCAGCTCGGACAGTTGCATCTGATCGAGCTTCTTCGACGAGATACCGATCTTCAGTGCCCGGCTCGTGGAAGAAAGCGGCGGCAGCATCACCGGCGGGCGCGCAGCGGCAGGCAATCGCGCCTGCACCTGCGCCACGCGCTCCTGCACCAATTGGCGAGCGCGAATCACATCGGTGCCGCGTTCGAACAGGATCGTCACCGACGATAGGCCCAGCACCGACTTCGAGCGCAACGTCGCCAGATCGGGCACGCCGTTGACGGCGGTTTCGATCGGCACTGTGATCAGGCTTTCGACCTCCTCGGTCGAAAGGCCCGGCGCTTCGGTCTGGATTTCGACGATAGGCGGAGCGAACTCGGGGAACACATCAAGCGGCACATCGGCAGACGCGCGCAAGCCGAGGACTACCAAGAGTGCCGCCATTGCGAGCACCAGCACACGCTGCTTGAGCGCGGAGCGAACCAGCCAGGCCAGCATCAGTGTGCTACCCCGAACTCGGTGCCGAACAGCTCAGCAGCGCCTGCCGTGACCACCAGGGTGCCGGGACGCAGGCCCTGCGACAGGATGGCGCGGCCACCTTCCGTTGCGGCAACCTCGATCCGCTGGCGCACGTAGGTGTCGGCCTCGGTCTTGGCATAGACCCATTCGCCGCCATAGATGTCGCGCAGGATCGCGGAGGTCGGCACTGACAGCCCTTCGCTCCGTCCACCGGCGAGCGGCAGGGCGACGCTGACGCGTTGGCCAACCCGGTAAGCCCGGTCGCGATTGTCGAGCGCGAAGTAGAGATCGACGGTGCCCGCCACCGCGTTGGCCGATGGCGGCGCGTCGACCGGCATTGCCGATCGTTTCGCGCCATCCTGTCCGAGCGGCGAGACCAGCGCCGACTGTCCTTGTTGCAGCCCGGCAAGATCGCTCCCGAACACCGGGACACGCACCCATACGTAGCGCTGGTTGCCAATGCTCGCCACCGCTGGCCCGAGCAGGCGGCGCTGGGCCGCTGCGGCGTCGGCAGCGGCCTTGGCCGCACCTAGCGCCGCAGTCGCCTCGTCACGGGCACGAATGCTGCCCGCGTCCTCGTCAACCAAAGCCGAGGCACGGTCATAGGCGACGCGCGCCAAGGCAAGCTGCGCCCGCGCCCGCGCCAGTTCCCCGTCGGCTGCGACCTGCTGCAAGCCAAGCTGTTGAAGATTGCTGGCAGAGTTGATCGGCGCGCCGCCGACGCCTGCCGGAATGACGATCTCGCCGCTGGTCATGCGCATGGCCGATGCGGTGCCCGTTCCGACCCGCTCGGTCACAATCCCAAGCCGCTTTTGCGCTTCCGGCGTGAGCTTCAATCGGACGAGTTCGGTCTCGTGGGCGATCGCTTCGCTGTGAACCGGGGCCTTGGGGGGAGTCGTCGGCTCGCTCCCGCAGGCGGTCAGGAGGACGGCAGGGACGAAAGCGGCAAGGGCGAAGCGGTTTGGCATTTTCGCCACATAGCGCGCTCGCATTGGGGCGATGTTGGCAAAGCTATACAATATCCCAATGCTGCAGCGCGATCCGCAGAAGTCTTGATGTTGCTATACTGATGGCGGCTATGGGGTCGCTTCTTGATTGGCAGCAAACTTCCAGAAGCATGACAAAGTCGCCATTGGCGGTTCCGTCTGAACAGCAATGATCCCCTAAAGGCTGCGCGCGGCGCTCGACCCAAGCTTGGCAATGCGGCCGCTTATCCCCACAGCGCCTGGCAGGCAGATAGTGCCTTCTTCTTCGCAACCGACATCGATGCGCAGGGTGCCGCCGAATTCGCGGCCTATGAGGCGAAGCTCGCCTTCCTGCGGCAGGTCCTGCGCTGAGCATTTGCGCAAGAAGTGTGTGGTCGCCGCGTTTGACTGCCGCTCTGCGGACTGCGAGGCGTATGGCGGCAAACTCATGGGGCAAACGTGACCGAAGCTGGCGTCCACGGCGAGCGATACGAAGCGCGGATCGCGCGTGCCATCGCCCACGTCGAAGCGCACCCCGACGAACCGCTGACACTCGAACGGGTCGCTGCGATCGCGTGCCTTTCGCCTTATCACTTCCACCGGGTGTTCCGTTCGCTCACCGGCGAAAGCCTGCGCAGCTTTGCCGAACGGCGCAGGCTTGAACGGGCGATCCTTCTCTCCCGGCGCGGACAATCGTGGAAAGTTGCTTCCGCGTCTTGCGGTTTCGCCTCGCCGGCGAGCTTTGCGCGGGCCTTCAGGCGGGTCTACGGTGTGCCGCCCTCCGCCTTCGATCGCGAGGCGTGGTGGGACGCGCGGCCGGACCGGACCGAAGTCGAAGCGGTGTCGGCGTTCTTCCTGCGCCCGGCGCCCCCGCTCGATCCCGACTTTGCGGTGACGCTCGAGCAACGCCCCGCGGCCCGGCTCGCCGCGGCGCGCGTATGGGGCGGCTATCTTGCGCCAGGCAAGCTTGTCGCAGCCTACCAGAGCCTGCGCGCCTGGGCCGATGAACAGGGGCTTGAAACGCGCGGCGGCAGGATTGTCGGCGCCTCGCGCGACGATCCCGATCTGACGCCGCTGTCGCGATGTCGCTATGATTTCATGATCGAGCTGCCCGATGGCCTTAACCCGCCGCCGCGTTTCTCAGTAGCTGAGCGGGACGCGGGCTTGTGGGCAGTCACCCGGGTGAAGGGCGATCTTGCCGCTGTCGATCGTGCGTGGTCGTCGCTGTTCAAAAGCTGGCTTCCCGCCTCCGGGCTCGATCTGCGCGACGCCCCGGCCGAAGAGGCCTATCTGCAATTGCCCGAGGACATCGGCTGGGACGCGTTCGATCTCGAATGCCGCGTGCCTGTCGCCGATCCCCCCAACGGAGGTCATCATGCCTGATCTGAGAACAACCTTGCTTGCAGGGCTGCTGTCGGGCGGCGGCGCCATGGCGTGGACACTGTTCGAGTTCGCGATGGGCTGGCACAACGAGCATCTCGATGTCGGGGCGAAGACCGGCTTCGTCGCGGTCATTTTCCCGGTTGTCGCCGTCGTCTGGGCTCTGCGCCGGGCGCGGCAGGCGGGGAACGGGCAATTGAGGTGGCGCAGCGCGCTGGCAACCGGGCTGGGGGTTTCTGCGATCAGCGCCGCCATCGGCCTCGCCTTCTTCGCGGCTTACTATACCATCATCAATCCCGAGTTCGTGGCGGCGATGCAGGCGCGCGGGGCAGCGGTCGACGTGCCGTCGCAGCTGGCTGCGGTGGTCATGGGGTCGCTGGTGGTGGGCATGGCCATCACTGTCATCGCCACGCTGATTATGCGCAGGGGAGGGCAGTCGGAATGAGTGTGTTGTTTCAGAATATCTTCGCCGAGCTGCGGGCGATCATGCTCGAGGCCGCACCAGGGATGACGGTTGCCGAGGACTCGCCAAGCAACCTGACGCTCAAGACCCACTGGATCGAGGCGCGCACCGGGCAGCCGGCATGGTTCGGGTGGATCGCGATCAAGAAGTCCTATGTCGCCTATCACATCATGCCGCTCTACACGCTCCCCGCGCTGGAAGCTGCTGTGCCCGAGGGGCTCGCCACGCGGCGTCAGGGCAAGACATGCTTCAACGTGAAGAAAACCGACGACGCGGTGTTCGCACAGCTCAGGGAGCTGACAGCGCTTGCGGCGCGGATGGAGCCCGACCTGCGCGCCGCAATCGGCGCCTGACCCTAAAGAGCGATCAGCACTCGATAGCCCTGCCGGCGGCGCGGAACGCATCCAGCGCCCGGGTGGCCGCGGCGGGCGGTTCGGCGCCGACCTGCCCGCCCAGATGGCGCGCGAAGAACACTTCGGTCGCGCGGGTGATCGCGAGCGAGGTCTCCTCGTTGGCGAAGCTGTGGCCCTCGTTTGCAGCCAGCAGGTAGTCGACATCGATCCCCCGCGCCCGCAGCGAGCAGACGATGCGGTCCGACTGGTCCTGCCGCACGCGGGGATCATTGGCCCCCTGAAAGATCAGCAGCGGTGCGCGCATCGCCCCGACATGGGTGAGCGGCGAGCGTTCGCGCATCCGTGCGGCATCCTCCGGCCGGTCGGGGTTGCCGACGAAGCGATACCACGAGCGCGGCAGGAAGGGCTGCCAGCTCGGCGGGAAGGCGCGGACGAGGGTCTCCAGATCGGCCGGCCCGGCAAAGTCCACCGCGCAGCGATAGGCAAAGCCGCCCTCGCGCAAAATGCCGGTAAGCGCTGCGAAGCCGCCATAGGATCCGCCCATGATGCACACCCGCGCAGGATCGGCCCAGCCCTGACGGACGGCGTGCCTGACCGCATCGTCGACATCGTCGGACATCCGCGCCCCGAATTCGCCGACACCGCCATCGAATACCCGCTTGCCGAGGCCCGTCGATCCCCGGAAATTGACCTGTATGACGGTGTATCCGCGATTGGCGTAGAATTGCGTTTCCCGCTCGAAGGTGGCCGCATCGCGGGTCCAGGGGCCGCCGTGGACCGCGACGATGGTCGGCCCCGGCCCGCGGCTCCCAAGCGGGCGGGTGACATAGCCGAGCAGCGGGAGGCCATCGCGGGCGCGCAACCGGAACGGCTCGGTCGGTGCGAAGGCATAGCCGACAAGCTCGGGGCGCGTTTCGGCAAAGACCGAGGCCTTGTCGCCGCGCACCAGGATGAAGCGCCCGGGCCGGTGTCCGGCATCGGTGTAGAACAGCGAGATCTGCCCGTCAGCCGACCGGGATTCGAGGCTCAGGCTGTCACCGGGCGCTACCGCGCGGGCCAGTCGGACCGCTTTGGCAAAGTCGCCGTCCAGCGGCGCGAGATCGCTCGCGATGCGCGTGCAGGCGGCCGCGATCGGACCTGACGCGGCCTGCAGGACATCGTCGACATCGAAACTGCCGCAATCGGCGCCCTTCAGCCGCCGGGGCTTGCCGTCGCCAAAGCCGATCAGCAGCGCGCGCTCGATGTCATTGCCGCGATTGCTCCGCACGATCACGGATCGCCCGTCGGCATGGATGCCGATGATCTTGAAGCGCTCTGTCGCGGGCGCGGCATAGAGGCGCACGAAGTCCCCGTCCCCCTCGCCACGCCCCCACAGCTCGAGCGATCCGTCCGGCGTGATCCGCCCGGCCGCGCGCACGACGCCTGACGCATCGGCGAAGAACTCGGTATAGCCCGCATCATTGCGCAACACTTCGCGCACCGTCCCCGCGTCGGGGTCGACAGCGTAGACATCGGCGTATTCGGGGTCGCGCCGGTTGATCGCGAGGAGCAGCGGTCCGGCCTGTCCTGCGGGCGTGCGGAGAATTTCCGCATTCGCGCCGGCAAACGGCGTCAGGTCGCGCGCGCTTCCGGGGGTGACGGGATCTATGCGGAACAGGTGGTAGCCTTCGTCTCCGCCGCTGTCCTGCAGGACCAGCAGCCAGCGCCCGTCGGCCGACCAGCGCACATTGTCGATCGAACGATCGGGATTGCGCAGCACCAGCCGACGCGGGCCCGCCAATGGACCGACATGAACGGCACCACGCCCGTCCACGGTCTCTATGGTCGCCACCCGCGTGCCATCGGGCGATAGAACAGCGGCCGAGATCGCCGGTGCCTTTGCCAGAATTTCGAACGGGATCAGCGGGACAGCAGAAAGCGGTGTGGCAACGGCAAGCAGCATGCTCGAAAACATCGTGGCGGGCCTCTCCGGAAACATCTATGCCCTCCCCTTATGATGCGCGGGAAGCACTCGTCTTGAACAAAACGGAAGAGACGGCAACCAATTGGAGCAGCCCGCTGCCGCCAGCGCTGCGTCCGTGGATCCGCATGGCGATCCAGCGCCGCGCCGTCGCCCCACCGAAGCTGTATCGCATCTTCCCCAACATGAACTGCGAGATCTTCATCAATTGCGGTGAGCATTTTGCCAACGCGCGCTGCGGCGAACCGCTTTACCCTCTGCCCCTGGCCAGCGTGTTCGGGCCGAAGACCCGGTCCTATGACCACGCGACCGGCGCGCGCTCGGACTGGTTCCTGCTCCAGCTGACCCCGCTGGGCGTGCGCGACCTGCTCGGTTGCCCGCTCGCCGCACTGGTCGATGCCGATCACGATCTCACCGCAGTCGCGCCCGGGGCCGCCGTGCTCGCCGAACGGATCGCTGGAGCATCGCAATTCGCCACACGGCTGCGGATTGTCGAAGCCTGGGCGATGGCGCGGCTCGACGGTGCCGCGATAGGAAGCCGGCACAGTGCATTGTCGCGGGTTCACGCGGTCATGCTGAACCGCCCGAGAACCTCGGTCGGCGCAATCGCCGCTCAGCTTGGCATCGGCGCCCGGCAGCTTCGCACAATCATGCGCGACGAATTCCGGATTAGCCCCAAGGCGCTGCTAGGTCACGCACGGTTCGAACACGCCTGGGCCACGCTGTTCCACACCGGCTCGATCAGCCAGGCCAGTGCGCTTTTCGCCGATCAGGCGCATTTGACGCGCGCCTTCCGGCGCTATGCGCATCTCACACCGAACCAGTATCGCCGTCTCAAGACGAGCGGGGACGCCATCCGCAACGGCGTGGACCGGGGTCTTGCCGAAAGGATGGGGATCGCGCTCTACTGAATGCCAACGGCCGTCAGCGCGGGACGTGGCCCATGATCGCGAGCATGTTGCCGTCGGGATCGGTAAATTGCTGAAGCCTCAGAAAACCAGCCGGGTTGGACTGCACCGTCTCCACATCCCCCACCAGTGCAGCGTCGCTCGTTTCAAGACGAGCGCGGGCAGCGGTGAAGTCATCGACATGGAAATAGAGGATACCCGCAGGTCGCTCTGGCTGTTTGCGAGCACGATCATGCGCCAGCATCAGCCGCGTCCCAGCGACGTCGAAGAACAGCATATCGCCCGCCTCGAAGAGCAAGATCAGCCCAAGGCAGTCGCGGTAGAATGCGCGAGCCCTGCCGAGATCGGTCACGGTCAGGGCGACTTGCTCGAACTGCGCCCTGGCAAGTACTGGTGCGCGCCCGTCTTCTGCACAGACCGTCACCGGGGTGGCTGCGAGAGCAAGCGTCAAAATCCACTTCATCATGCATCTTCTCCTGCTTTAGGATCGACCACGCTCAGCAGGCCAATGCTGCCGCCGTCGGGATCGGCAAAGAACGCCATCCATTCTTCGCGACCGTCGGGGTGGACGTGGATTCGGTGCGGTACGCTGAGGATGGTAACGCCCGCAGCGCGCAGACGCTGGGTTTCGCCTGCAATGTCGCCCACGCGAAAATAAAGGATCGAATTCGTTCCCTCTTTGGCCGCGGACAGATACAGGCGCACGCCGCCACAATCGAAGAACGCGGCGTTGGGGAAGCGCATGATCTCCGGAAGGCCGACGATGTCGCGCAACCAATCGGCCATAGCATCGAGATCGCGCGCAGTTCGCGACACCTGCCCTAGCGACCAATCGCCGAGGTCGGAGCCAATTATTGCGGTCGCCATTGCGCTGTCCGCCCGCACACCCGGCCATTGTCGCAATTCGCTGCGGGACCGAAGGCCAAGCTTGCCCAGTATGTTACTGACATGAAATTTTACCGCATCGGGCGAGAGTGTGCACAGCCTGGCGATCGCCGGATTACTGAGACCGTGGCGAACGCCTTCAATGACCCGCCATTCCGCGGGGGTTAAGATATCGGGGTGAGGTGGTCTGCCACGACTGTTCATGTGGTGGGCATATCGCAGAGTCGATCTATTTACCCTACCCTGTCCAGCAATTGGGCATTCGCGTTGCTCATACTCGGGGTCGTATGTACCGCATCAAGGCGTCTTATTGGCGATTGTCTGCTCATGCTCTGGCTACGGCGCGGATCCATTCATCGATCTCGGCTTCAACCCAAACTGCGCATTTGGGCCCCAGCGATCGCGATTTCGGAAACCGCCCCTCGCTCATACGCTGGTAGATGGCGGAGCGGCGCAGTCCGACGCGGGCGATCACTTCCGGTAGGCGCAAAAGCCTCGCCGGCGGAACCGCTTCGGGCGGTTGAGGCGTGTGCATTTCATCTGGTGTTACATGCGGCATTGTTGATCTCATTGGCTTGGGTTCGGTCCCCTTCGAACTTTAGGATTTACCGCGGCAGCGACATCGCGATGTCGCGCCCCACAAAATCATCGATGTGCTTGGCAAGCATTCGCGCCACCAGCTGTGAGGTACCGTTGGCCCACCGAGGCCGCAGATCCTCAATCCGCCGTCCCAGGGTCCGCTGAAGATGGACTGGGAGGCTAGTGAAGAACTCTTCGAGAAATTCGCCCATCTCGCCATGCATCCACTCGCAGGCGAGATCTTCCTGCCCGGCGAGTGCGAGGATCATGGATGCGCGGGGATGGGCTCCACAGGCGGAGAGCACACGTGCTGCTTCGTCGAGCCCGATAGGCCGCTCGCCGCGCGCAAGGCGAAGCAGGGTCTCGCGATGCATGCCGCATTCATTGGCAATCCGGTGGCGAGGTTTGCCAGCGGCTTCGATCGCATGGGCAAGGACGCGGGCCAAGCTTTCATTGGCCGGTCTGGCGGCGGCGGTTGGATGGTACATGGTTGTCTCCTAGGTTCTGCACTGGTGCGACTCGCAGGCATAACGCGAAGCATCCCATGTAGGAAAACGAAAAGAACATAAACGGAACATCTCGTTTAGAGGCGAATCAGTTCCTCTATCCGATTCGTCGCCAAATCCCGGCTGCAGTGGCGGCTTTTACCGACACAAAAATACTGAATTTACGTCGTTATCGTCGATTTCAGGCGCTGGACTGGCAAAGATGCGTCCGCATCCTTCCACCTCCAGGCGGTATTGCCGCTGAACACTTTCCTACGACCATTTCCTAGATGCATGTGGAACACACAGCGAACGCCAGAACGCTGTGACCACCCCTCCAACCGGAGCTTCACATGCAGTCTCTCACCCTCCCCAGGCGCGCCAGCGTCAAGGGTCTCGGCAAGACCCTCAACATTGCCATCCCGGTCGCAATCGCGGCGCTTGCGGCGAGCGCCGCCTATGCCGGCGCTGACACGACCTTCACCCCTGCCCTCACGAAGTTCACCTACATGGTGTGTTCTATATATGTTCTCACTCGATTCGGCCATAGAAGGAATCGAGATATGAGACTGAGATGGGCAACGATCACAGCGGTGCTGGCGGGATTGGCGTTCGTCGTCCCGGCTCAGGCGCAGGAGGAAATGGCTGCTGCTGCACCTGAGCTGCGACCTGACGGCTTCCGCATTGCCGAGGGGTCGAACGGTTTCCAGCTGGTGGAGCATGGGATTTGGCGCCAGCCCCTAGCCGCTTCGTCAGGGGCTCCGGTTCTCGAAGCGGGCCGGACCTACCTTCCCTATCGTTATGCAAATCCCGAAGCTGGAGGGCCCTCAGGCTTTCGACGGGCAAGCTACCTTCCCCATGTTTATGCTGCTGAGGCTCAATATTCGCTGCCGAGTGGTCTTCTCGACGCCCTGGTATGGACGGAATCGCGGTATAATCCTCTGGCGATCAGCAAGGCTGGCGCCGCCGGTCTTGGTCAGCTGATGCCGGGGACCGCCCGCGACCTTGGCGTTTCCAATCGCTTCGATCCAATGGCCAACATCTTCGGTGCGGCGCGGTATCTCCGCCAGATGCTCGACAAGTTCGGGGTAGTGCATCTGGCCCTCGCCGCCTACAATGCAGGCCCTGGCGCCGTCGAGCGAGCCGGCGGTATCCCACGCAATGGCGAGACACCGGCCTATGTGCGCGACGTGCTGCGTCGTTGGCGCTTTTGAGCAGGGGGTAGTTGTGAGTTCCGGTCGAATACGCGTGTCGGGAATGCTGAGCCGCGGACGACGCGGAATGATCCTGACCACGAAATCGGACGAGGTTTGGATCGTCGAAAGCGAGGAAGTTGCCGATGATCTCATCGGTTCGAATGTGACTGTTGAAGGCGTCGTTGCAGGCATGGATCGTCTACGCGCCGGCTGGATTGGCGCGGACAGTCATCCTTCCTGATTCTCCTGCGGCGGATATTTCGCGACGAGTTGGAGAACCTCCCTGCCCCATAGTGCGAGAGCTTCGCGCTTCTCATTGGTGTACTGATGCCGATGATAAACCCCGGCGACACCGGCCATTGCCGAGCCCGACTGATGATTGAGAACCGCTTCCGAAACGACCAGAGGTATTCCAAGCCTTTGCAGTCCCGTTGCCACTGTCCGGCGAATATCATGCATGGTGAAATGACCGGCCTCATAGCCGAGCTTCTCGTCTGCGCTTGCCCGAATCCGCTTCCAGGCCTTTGACAGCCCACTAACACTGTTCGTGTTGGTGACCTTGGAGGCCAATAGAATTTGGGATTGCTTGTGAGCGTCGTCAGGGGCGATCCCCGCGGCCGCAAAGATCTCGGTCGCGGCTGCGAGAGCCTGCGTGGACAGCGGGACCACATTCGCCTTGCCGTTTTTCGCCCTGTCTCCCGGTACGGTCCATACCTTCCCCTTGAAGTCGAACTCGTCGCAAGTGGCGTCGAGCACCTCTCCCCGGCGCTGGGCTGTAAGAATCAGCATCTGCACAAGATGACCAAACGGATAGCCATCCTCGACAGCGGCCTGCCACAATGCCGCGAGTTCTCGATCGCTGAGTACGCGATCGCGGGGCTCGCTCCGCTTTGGACGCCATGCATCCCGGCAAGGATTGGCTGGCAAATGCTCGAGTCTGGTGAGTGCCCAAGTGTAGAAAGTCGAGAGATGGCGATACACGATGCGCGCCATCGTCAGGGTTTCCTTGCCCCGCTCGAATGCGATCTTCTCGACAAAACGGCTCACGTCGCTTCGAGTGATGGAATCGGCGAGACGGTCACCCAGCTCAGGTTCGATGTACTTCCGGAAGACCCGGTCGAACTCCTTGGCGCTCCGCTTTTTACCCTCGATCTGCTGGGACAGGTAAATCTCGTATAGCTCGGCAACCGTTCCGACGCCCTTCGATCCCTTCCTCTTCGCGCCGGGCTTTCTGGCGATGTTCTTGCCCTGCTCAACATCGACGAGGAGATCCCGTGCCTTCCGCCGAGCATTGGCAAGCGTGAAGCTCGGGCCATGCCGTCCGATCGTGACGTTCAGCCATTTCCCCTGAACGCGCTTGCGCAAAATATATGTCTTGATACCGCTTGCGCCCATACGCAGGCGAAGGCCGATGACGATGCCGTCCGCGAGCTCAATCTGTCCTGTCGCTGGGGCCTTCAACCCTGCGATCCGAGCATCCGTCAATCCAACTTTGTTCGCCATATGTACCTGCTACCTTAGGTAGCTTTTGGTACTGGATACTGGCGAACATTTCAAGAACAATACGGACTATGAATCCCAGATTTCCGCCATTTTTTGACCCATGCGGACGCGCTAGGACCCTCTGATTGCAGCTCTTAATCAGCGGGTCCTAGGTTCGAGCCCTAGTGCGTCCACCAAAAACTCCTATAAAATCCAAGGTTTAGGGTAACTGCCCGAAAGGGCCGGAGCCCAACATGCACCGTGGGCTCCACATAATGGCGGGCTCCATTCCCTCGCTTAATGGACTCCGAGCGGGCCGAAAATTTATTTTCGCTCAGCCCCCTGACGGGGTTAATCTCGCTCGATGGTGACGCAGGGAAAGAATCAGCACGAACAAATAGTTCGGGGCTTTTCCGGCGTGGTGCTTGGCGCACAGGCAATCTTTCATCCCGACGAATATGGGAAAGCGGCCCGCAAGGAGCCTGCGGACGTCGCGTGGGTGGCCAACAGATGCGCGATCCTGTTCCACCTCAAAGCGGGCGGCGGCTCATTTGATAAGAAGATAAAGGGCAATCTCAACCAGCTTCGCGGGTGGCTGCGTGCGTGGAGAGCAGGCGAAGTCCTCCGGGGCACGTCCGAGGCGGGAGCACACGCGTTTACCTTTGCCGACGTGGATTACGTCGTCGGTCTGTCCGTCGTGGATGGCGGCGAAGTCTGGTGCGAATATCATGCCGACCATGTAATCCGATCTCAGGATTTGAAGCTGGCTGCGTGCGCGACGATCACCGGCACAGCTTTGCGAGCACTAATGGCAACAGGCGGGTCCGCCCGCGATCTCGTCTCCCTCGTCTCCTTTTTGAGAACCGCAGGACGTCGAATATCCGAAGTCGACATGATCGCGATGATCCATGATCGTATGGGCGGGATCGCACGCACCATCCATTCGCAATTCACTGAAAAGGGCCTGACACCAGAAGCGGGAAGCACCGCGCTCGATCAGGTTATGGCCGTTTCCTCGATGCTGAAGCACAACCCGCAGAACGCCGAGATTGCGCAGGTTTCGGCCGACCTGACATTTGCGGATGTCCTTTGGTTCGGCATTGCTGCGCCTATTATCGAAGCTCAAATCGCCAAGCCGGGCGAATATGGTCCTCTTGGCGGGATGATGTCTCGACAGTCGGGAATCTACACCCTTCGCTATATCGCCGGGGCGAGCGCCAAAGAGGCCCTCGATCCGATCGCAAAATTGCTCGACGGAAAGCCGAGCATAACCATTGCCGCGAGCTTAGCCCTAAGCCGCACCGGGCCAATGCGAGTGATATCAATTCAGCATCGACGTGAACCGAGCATGATGGAACGTGAGGTCGCCGCGCTTCGAGCCGCCACGCTAGAAGCAGGCCAGTTCGCCAACATCTCTTAGCGGCTATTCATCAGCCGTGAGCAGATCGAGCGCCTGCCGCATCCCCGACATAGGATTGGAACGGCACGAGCCGCTTCACCGCTTCGGCTTGGCTGTCCGTGATGGCGTCGCCCGTGGCCGCGCCGATCGGAGCCCCGGCCGCCTTGGACACGTCGGAGATAAGGCCAGCCATAGGGCCGAGCAGCTTGCCCACCGGATCGACGCCAACGCGCCGCACGCCCTGGCCGCTCTGCGGCGCGTCGGGGAAGGCCGCCATGAGCGCGGATTGACGCCCGGTGTCAACCGTGGCGCCCGCCTCGATCGGCAGGGCGAAGAAGCCGGGGGCGTCCAGCGCCTCGCACCAGCCATCCCCTCCGAAACGGCCTTTATTCGCCGCCCGCAAGTTTACCACGCCTTAAGGCTGACCCTCTAATCTGAGCCTGCATCACTGGGCTCGGAGAATGGGGAATGGTCCGCGGTTGGACAATCAGACGGTGGCGTGGCGCGTTTCGCGCGGCGGTTCTGCGCGATGTGCGCGGGGCAACCGCGCTGGAGTTCGCGCTGGTGGCGCCGGTCCTGATCGCGATGATCGTCGCCATTTTCGAGATCGCGGTGATGTATTTCGCGCAGCAGGGCCTGGAAACCGCCACCGAAACATCCGCCCGCCTCATCCTGACCGGGCAGGCGCAGCAGAACTTCACCGGGGTCAAGGACGCGCAGGGCAACGTCACCAAGACGCCGCAGCAGCAGTTCAAGGAGGCCGCCTGCGCTTCGCTGCCCACGTTCCTGCAGTGCAGCCGGCTCTATGTCGACGTGACCAACGTCACCAATTTCTCCTCGGCCAACACCGCGTTGCCGACCTTCACCTATGATTCCAACGGCAACATCACCAATACCTTCGCCTATACCCCGGGGACGCAGGGCGCGGTGGTGGTGGTGCGGCTGATCTACAACTGGCCCACGCTGGCCGGCCCGCTGGGCTTCGACCTGTCCAACCGCCCCGGTTCGCAGCGCATGTTGCTGGCAACCTCGGTCATGAAGACGGAGGGTTACTGATGCGCCCGATGCCGCTCCTGCGCCGCCTGAGCGCTACGGTACGCCGCCTTGCCCGCGATGCGCGCGGCGTGGCGCTGGTGGAATTCGCCATCTGCCTGCCGGTGCTGATCCTGCTGTATCTGGGCGCCTACGTGATCAGCGACGCGATCACCTGCAACCGCAAGGTTACCCGATCCGCGCGGGCGGTGACAGACCTGGTTTCCCGCTATGGCACCGTGTCCGCGTCCGATCTCCAGACGATCATGGGATCGAGCGCCATGGTGCTCAGCCCCTATGACAGCACGGTGGCCCAGATCCGCGTGAGCGAAGTGCAAGTCGTCGATGCCAGCACCGCCAAGGTGGTGTGGAGCAAGTCGACCACCAACTGGACCGCGCTGACCGTGGGCAATTCGGTTGCGCTGACCACCAACCTCGTGCCCCAGTCCATGCTGCCCGACAAGACGGTCACCCCCAACAAGCCCGGCGCCTATTTCCTGATGGGCGAGGTTTCATACCCCTATACGCCGCAATTCGGCCTTGGGTTCATTTCCACGATCACCATGAACGATCGGATATTCATGCTTCCGCGCCTGTCCGATCAGGTTCCCCTTCAGTGATGAGGCTGCCCCCCATGCGACTGTTCCATTCGCTGCGCGAAACCGCGCGCCGGCTGCGCGATGACAGCCAGGGCAACGTGCTCATCATGATGGCCGCGCTGCTGATCCCGATGCTGTTCGCCGTTGGCATGGGCATCGACTATGGCCGCGCGCAAACGCAGCAGACGCGCATGAACGCGGCGGCGGACGCGGCGGCGCTGGCCGGAACCAACGCCACGCTGATGCAGCAATCGACCGATACCGCGCTGGCGGCCGCCCGCCAGATCTTCATTTCGCAGGTCAGCGGGCTGCAGGACATCCAGTTCAACGCTTCCACCGATCTCACCGTCAGCCTGGTCGATACCGGCGCGCTCAACAGCGGCCGCACGATCGTGGTGAGCTACACCGCGAAATCGGTGAACCTGTTCGGCGGCATCCTGGGCTATGCCACGCTGCCCATCGCCGGGTCCTCGACCGCCAACGCGGCGCAGGCCCCGCACATCAACTTCTTCCTGACGATGGACAAATCGCCATCGATGCTGCTGCCCTCGACCTCGAGCGGCCTTACCTCCATCCGCAATGCCACCGGCTGCGCCTTCGCGTGCCACGCGCAGGATCCGCGTGCCGACGGCATCAATATCAGGACATCCAACAGCCGGGATGTATTCCTGGACGGGAATTACTACAACTCCGGCAATACCGGGTACAAGACCTGGTATCAGATCGACAGCTCCAAGAACCTGTACGATCAAAGCGGCACCAAGATCGGAACATCCGTTGCGGTAGCCAGCAACAGGTTTTCGTTTACGTACAAAAATCTCAGCAACCAGTCGAAATCGATCACCGGGTTCTATGCCGACGGTTACTGGCTGACGCACAACTATACGCAACTCTATCCCACCGCATCCCCCATCCCGCTGCGCATCGGCGCCGAAACGCTGGCGGCACAGGACCTCATTCCCTTCGCGCAGAACATGGCGACGAAGAACAACGTTACCTACAAGATGCAGGTGTTCAGCTTCGACTGGACGCATCCGGGCTATTCGACACCGGTCACCACCCACACCTCGATGACGGACGTCCAGAACATGACGACGTCCAACATCCCCGATCTCGATAGCACGACCGACTTCTGGTACGCCAACGGCAAGCCGACATCGTCGACCAACATCAACGACAAGGCGACCGAGTTCAACAATATGCTTTCCGCCATGAACTCGACGATGCCCAATCCGGGCGACGGGACCACGACCGCCAAACCGCAGGAAGTGCTGTTCATCATCACCGACGGCGTGACCGACGAGCAGATCGGATCAAGCCGCTGGAACCGTGAGCTGACGACCGCGCACTTCACCAACTGCACCGCCATCAAGAACCGCGGCATCAAGATCGCGATTCTCTACACGGAATACCTGCCCGATGCGCTGACAGGGGATTCCTGGTCGCAATCCAATGTCGCCCCCTATCTGACCAACGTGCTGCCGGCGCTCCAGAAGTGCGCCTCCGCAGCGCGCGACGGAACGCCGCTGGTCTATACGGTATCGACCGACCAGAGCATTTCCGACGCGCTGACCGCGCTGTTCGCGCTGACCATCCAGAGCGCGCACCTGGTGAAATAATCCGACCGATCGGAGCCGGCGTAATGACCTGAACCCACGTCACTTCGTCATTGCGAGCGGTACGCGAAGCAATCCAGAGTCCCGCGTGCCGCCCTGGATTGCCGCGGGGCTTCGCCCCTCGCAATGACGATTCAAGGCGATGAAATCTGGCTTTAGGGCAACCGTTCCACCACCGGCATCGGCCAATCGCCGGACAGCGCTTCGGGCTTCGGGCTGTAGAGCCGCAGGTTCATGTCGAACGGCCCGCGCGGCACCGGCAGCCAGTTGGAGCGCTTGTCCGCTCCCGGATCATCCGCCTGGAGATAGAGGTCGAGCGAGCCGTCGGTGTTGAAGGACAGCTTGTCGCGATCGCCGATGGCATAGCGGTCGATCGCGTTCGGATCGGTATAGCTTTCCTTGTTGTAAGCCGTCAGCGACCAGAACGCGCGGACCGGCGGCAACTGGCCGGCCTTGAAATGCACGACATAGCGGTTGGCCCCGTCCAGCGGCTTGCCATCCTTGTCGGCCGCCGCGCGCGGGTAGATGGCGTCGACCGGATGGTTGGCACCCAGACCAGTCAGAGCCACCGCCGCGCGCTGATCGTAATCGACGCCATAGGAGCCGATCGAGGTCGTCATCGTGCGCCAGCCATCGCGCTGCCGTCCGGCCTGTCCGACATAGCGGAGCAGATTGGCCGGCCCTTGCGCCTTGGCCTGGGTCAGGGCCTGCTGCACGGACGGCACAAGACCAGCGAAGCGGAACCCCTGCCCGGCCCGCAGGCCCACCATGCCCAGCCGCGCCAACTGGGGCTGGTCGTTGAAGTGCGGCGGATTGTCCACCATCAGCCGCATCGCCGTTTCGTAGAATTCCGCCGCGCTCATCGCGTTGACGATGGCCACGGGTGATTTGTCCGCCGGAACGGGCACATCAGCCGCACGCGCCGGTCCCTTCGCGCCGGGGCTGAGCGGGGCCAGCGCAAACGCCTGCTGGATACGGTGCACGAAGGGATAGTCGGCAGGGCCGTTCGTCTGCACCCGGCCGATGATCCAGACATAGCGCGTGGGGGAATCGATCCGCTCCACGCCCTTGGGCAACGCGCCCTTCCAGCCGGGCGCGACTACGGCGAACCGGCCGCCTTCCGGTGCCAGCGTCTCGCTGCCCGGCACCGCGAAGGTATCGGTCCACATGTCGTAGAGCGGTAGCATGTAGTACCGCCCCTGCGTGTTCCCGATCGTCAGCAGGATCGGGCCATCCGCCAGATCCAGCCAGGCGCTCGAATAGAGCGTATCGAAATTGGGCCGCACCACCGCGCGGAAATCGCCCGGCGGGAACGCCTGGTTATGATGGAACGTGTTGACCGGTGCGCCCATGCCGGTCGCGCCCTTCTGCGTCGCCTGCCGCCGCGTC
>NZ_DDFB01000125.1:61861-111373 GCF_002336885.1 Novosphingobium sp. UBA1939
GGAAGCGCGAAGGCCAGCGCGGCGGCACATGCTCCAACGGCACTCTTTCTGCGAACAGTCATCATCCTTCTCCTTCCGGTGCCGTCATGGCGTGACGATCGCGAACGGCGGCGTCGGTTTGTCTATCCAGCTCACCAATTGCGCGAACGCGGCCATTTGCCCTTCGATCCTGGCTTCGCCCGAGGCGATCTTGGGCGCGAGCGGCTGGCCGCGGAGCAGCGCCGCGACGAGATCGGCGTACTTGATCGTCAGCGTTGCATCGGGCGTACCGACCACGCCCGGCCGGTGAACCAGCACGCCGTTGCCGACCGTGACCGTCACTTGCGCATTCCGGTCGGGGAACACGAACACCAGACGCAGCTTCGCATCGCCGGCCTTCTCGGCCGCAAAGCGGACCGAGAGCACATCGAACAACTGGTCCGGCGTCAGCGAGCCGGCGATTCCGGGCGAGATGGCGGATGCGGCCGGAGGCTGCGCCCCGCGCAATTCGCTCGCGCCCGTCAGGTACATGTTGCGCCACAGCGAGTTCTCGCTCTGCCACGCGAGTTGCTGATAGCAGCGCGCCAGCAAATCGCGCGCGGCGGTGTCACCGGCATCGGCAAAGACCGCGCGGTTGAGCAGTTCCGCTGCCCAGGCATAGTCACCCTTGTCATAGGCCGCCTGCGCCAGCTGCCGCACCCGCGCCGCGCCGCCCAGCGCCTCGACATAACGGCGGCCGCCTTCCTCGGGCGGCAACGGAGCGAGATGCACCGGGTTGCCATCGTACCAGCCCATGTAGAATTGATAGACCGCGCGCGCGTTGAAGCTGAGCGAACCGTAGTAGGGCCGGCCGTACCATTCCTGCTGCAACGCCTTCGGCAGCGTCAGCTTCGCGGCGATCTCATCGCCCGTCAGGCCTTGATTCATCAGCCGCACGGTCTGGTCGTGCAGGTACGCATAGGCATCGCGGTGCTTGCCGAGAAAGTCGGTGATTTCCGCCGCCCCGAAGCGCGGCCAGCCGTGGCTGGTAATCATCACGTCGGCGCCGGCGAAGAAATCGATCGCCTCTGTCAGCCCCTGCGCCCACGCCTTGGCGTTGCGCACCACCGCCCCGCGCGGGGTCAGAATGTTGTGCTGGGTGACATTAGCGTTTTCGGCAAGATCGGCCACTTTCCAGTCCGGGAAGCCGATGTTCATTTCGGCCGGGGCTTCCGTGCCGGGCGTGACCTGAAAGCGCAGTTTCACCCCGTCGAGCACGATCTCCGTGCCGGTCTTCGCGATTTCGCGATTGGGCGGAACAAGCCCCTGCGTGCCGGGTGCCACGGCCATGCCGATCCCCGAGCCCATGTTGCCGGTGGGTCCCTTGGGCAGCGTCAGCCCGAACTGATAGATCGCGCGGCGCGCCATGGCCGGGCCGGCGATCACGTTTTCACCCACCGCCGCGTCGGTGAAGCCTTGCGGCGCCAGGATCGGCACGTCTGGCACCGCGAAAGGCAGAATGCCGCCCGCGCCGCCGAAATGGTCGATATGCGAATGGGTATAGATTATCGCGCTGACTGGCCGCTTGCCAAGTTGTTCGGTCACGAGATCATAGGCCGCGCGGGCCGTTTCGTCGGCGGTCAGCGGATCGATCACGATCCAGCCCTTGTCGCCTTTCACGAAGGTCACGTTGGCGATATCGAACCCGCGCACCTGCCAGATGCGGTCGGAAACCTTGAACAGCCCCGCGCGCGAAAGCACCTGCGCATGGCGCCACAGGCTGGGATTGACCGTATCGGGCGCCGGGGCTTCGACGAAGCTGAAGGTATTGAGATCCCACACCACGCGCCCGTCGGCGGCGCGGATCAGCGGGTCTTTGCGCGTCGCCACGAAACCGCGCGCGGCGAAGTCGTAATCACGCCGGTCCTGAAACGGCGCGGCGGCGCGCGCGGCCTCATTGACCGCCCTTGTCGTCGCGCTGGGCGGATCGGCAGCCCGGGCGGCGGCCGTCTGGGCGAATGCCGCCGAACCACCCGAACAGCACCCAGCCGCCAGCACCACGGCCAGCCCTTTCAGCATCCTGCGCCCCATACTCTCCACCTGCGTCTTGTTATCGCATGTCGAGCCTAGAGCACAGGTTATGGCAATGAAAGCGCCAATTGTTTCCGCACCCGATGGGGGCATCATCAATGGGCTGTCGGACGCCCTTACTGGATCGCGGCGAGTTCGCTTTGCGTCTTGGCCAGCATTTCGTCGGTGATCTTGCCGCTGGAATAGGGCTGCAGCGCCTTGAGGCTGATTGCCTTGAACATCTCGTATTCCGGCCGTGCGATCAGGCCGGGAAAATTCCGTTCGATCACGGCCTTGCCCTGCTCGTTGGCCACGATGTCCTGAATCGGCGTATCGATCGTGAACTTCGCCGCCGTCGTCGCCGCAACCGCACCCGTATCGGCGGCCGTTGCCGCAACCGGCGCCACCAGCGCCAGAATCATACCCAACGCAACCTGCTTCATCGCAAACTTCCTTGCTTCGAATGCGCCCCCTGCGGGGCATAACCGGGCGGCGGCTGGCTGGCTATCCGCATCTCCGTCAAAAACACGCCACAAAAGAAACGGGGCCGGAACCGAGGGAGGTTCCAGCCCCGAGAGGGGAGGGAATTGATGGCCAAGGCTTACGTCAGAAATCGTAACCCAGGCTGAACAGCACCGAACGCCCCAGGATCGGGCGGCCATTCGGCGTCGCCGGATTGCGCGGATCGCCTTCCGTCAGGCCATGGCTGTTGTTGAGGTTGTCCGCCCGCACCGAGAAGAACAGCCCGGAATCGAGCTTCGCCTGCGCGCCGAGGTCCAGCTTGGTGTAGGCCGGCAAGCGCGAGGAGTTGGCCAGATCGCTCCAGCGCGCCCCGATGAACGACGCCGCGCCGAACAGGCTGACCTTCACCGCGCCGACGGTCACATCATAGCTGGGCGAAAGGCGGACCTGGTACTTCGGTTGGCGGAGCACTTCGTTGCCCACCTGTCCGGGGGTCGACGAAGCGGTGACCTTGGCGTTCTGCAAGGTCGCGAGGGTTGCGAACCCGAAGGCGCCGAGGCGCAGGTTGCCGTCCAGTTCGAGGCCGTAGGCCCGCGTCTTGAACTGCGAATTCGCCACCACCGAACCGACGGTGGAGTCGAAATTGTTGTTCTTGTTATAGAAAACCGTGGCGTAGAGCGACAGGAGCTGGCTGGAATACTTCACCCCGCCTTCCAGCTGGCTGACACCGAACACGTTCGGATTGCCGTTCCGCAGATCATCGAAGTTCGGGTAGCGATAGCCCTTGGAATAGCGCAGGAACACGCCAAGGTGCGGGTCGAACGCATAGTTGGCCGCCGCCGAATAGGCGAACTTCTTCGCGGTGACGTGGTTGCGCTGGTTCACCGTGCCGTCCGGATAGCCGTAGGTTCCGGAGTCGTTGGAATCGATCACGTAGTCGAGCGCCAGCCACTGGTGCCGCACGCCCAGATCGATCCGCAGCTTGTCCGTCACCTGCACGCTGTCGGCCAGGTAGATGGCGTTGACCTGCGCATCGCCCGACGAGCGGATGCCATAGTGGAAACAGCTCGATCCCGATCCCGCGCTGGCCAGCATCCCGCAGGTGATGCCGCTTTGCAGCAGATCGCCGTTCTGCACGTTCTGGACCGGCACGGCGTTGCCCAGCGTCCAGAAATCATCGGCAGACCAGTCCGCGCGATAGTAGCCCGCGGTGAAGTTGTTGATGCCGGAATGGAAATTGACGCTGAGATCGTTGGTGAAGGATTCGATCTTCTTCTCGACCACCCAGTGCCCGTAGTTCTGGATCCAGTCGTTGGCGTTCAGCGTCACGCCGCCGGCCGTCTTGATCGTGCCCAGGCCCGGATTGGCGGCCTGCAGGGCGCTAACGCGGATGGGCGAGCCGTCCGGCACGAAGCCGAGCGTATCGGCATTGCCGTTAGTGTAGGACAGGTTGTCGCGCACCGACCAGCCGCCGCCCAGATCGAACTTCAGGTTCAGGCCCGAAAGGCTGCCCTTCCAGCCGCGACCGCGCGCGAAGTCATAGGTCTTCGTCTCGTTCGGCCCGACCTGCAAGGTGGCATAGCGCGTGGCGTTGCCGAGCTGCGAGAACGTGCCCAGATCGTTGCCGGTGTTGAGCGCCATCGGCAGGTACCACTGGCCGTGATCGTCCGTCACGCGGGTCCAGATGCTGATTTCGCCGTTGTCGAACTTCTTGGTCAGCTGCGCGCTGATCTGGCGCCCCTTCTCCGACTTGAACTGCGCATCGCGGATGCCCGGCGATTGCTGCACATAGCCGCCGATCATGTAATAGAGATCGTGGCCCAGCGGACCGGAAATGACCGCGTCGGCCCGCGCCGAGCCGTAGTCCGTGGCCGAAAGCTTGACTCGGCCCTCGGTGGTTTCGCCGCCCTTCTTCAGGTTGAAATTGAGCGTAACGCCGACTTCGCCGTTGGAGAACACCGCGTTCGGTCCGCCGTGCGCGGCTTCGGTGGAGGCGATCGTCTCGTCGGTGCGGAAGATCGAGCTGTTGTCCATGAACGACAGCGATTCCGTGCCGTAGATCGGCGCGCCATTGAGCGACATCGTCACCCACGGCGCATCGCTGCCGCCCGGCAGACCGCGCACGTCGATGTTCGCACCGGCCACGCCGCTGGAGCTTTCGGCCCAGACGCCGGGAACGAGCGTGAAGACTTCGGCCGTGCTCTTGGGCGAAATGCGTTCGAGCGCGGCTTCGTTGATGGTGGTAATGGCGTAGGAAGCATCCTGCTTGCGCACGCCCGCGCCGCCGGGGGTACCGATCACGACGATGGCGTTGGCATCGTCAACGGTTTCGGAAGCGGCCGCGTCCTGCGGGGCTGCGGCGTCCTGGGCCTGCACGGCATTCGCCGCAAGCGCCAGCGCGATCGCGCCTGCCGCCACACCGGAACGCACCATGCCATTCATGGAAAGTCTCATGCACCTCTCTCCCTTGATCATCGCCTTTGCGGCGAGTGCATGACAGCCCTTTAACGAGTCATGAAATGCATTTCAAGGGCAAGTTGCAGCTGTTCATTTTTAACCGGAACCCTGCAATAACGCGCGCGCAACACAAAAGGGCGGGAGCAACGGGTGGCGGACGAAGCGGGTATCCGGAAAAAACGGTCACGATCGATGGGGGTCAGCATGGCCGACATCGCCCGCATCGCGAACGTATCGAAGCCCACGGTCTCGCGCGTGCTTAGCGGCAGTCCGCTGGTGACCCAGGCCACGCGCGATCACGTGCTCGAGGTGGCCCGCGCGCACGGCTATGCGGTGAACCGCAACGCGCAGAAACTGCGGCAGACCCGCACCGACACGATCAGCGTGGTGCTCGACTTCGGCTCGCACCGGGGCGGCCGAATCGCCGACCCGTTCATCTTCGAACTGCTGGCCGGCGTTGCCGAAGCGCTGGCCGTCCGGAAGCTCGATCTTCTGCTTTCCCCGCCCGCGGCGCAGGACGAACGCGCCTATCAGGACCAGGTCAACGCACGCGTGGTCGACGGCTTCATTTTCCTGGGCCAGGGCGAACGCGATCCGATGCTGCGCGACCTGGCCAAGCTGGGCGTGCCGTTCGTGGTGTGGGGCGCGGTCGATCCGACCGAGCCCTATTGCGCCGTGGGCAGCGATAATCGCCTGGGCGGACGGCTGGCGGGCGAATACTTCCTGCGGTCAGGGCGCAAGGACTGGCTGTTCATCGGCGATACCAACCATGCCGAAATCGCCATGCGCCACGATGGGCTGAGCGAGGCGGCGTACGGCAAATCCGCGTCCATCCGGGTGCTGCGCACGGGCGACATGTCGTACACCTCCACGCTCAACGATACCGCCGCCTACCTCGCCACGCATCCCGCGCCCGATGCCGTCTTCGCCTTTTCCGACACGGCGGCCATGGCGGTGATCGCCGCATTCAAGGAACAGGGATTACGCGCGCCGGAGGATTTCGCGCTGGTCGGGTACAACAACATCCCGCCGGCGGCAGCCTTCACCCCGGCGATCACCACGGTGGAGCAGGAAACCCACATCGCCGGCGCGATTCTGGTCGAAAAGCTGATGCAGAAGATCGAAGGCGGCCGCGCCGCGTCCACCGTGCTGCCCACGCGCCTGATCGTGCGCGAGACCTAGGTCAGCCGACAGACACCCCTTCCTCGGCCAGCCTCTTCAGCACGATCACGCCGGCTGCGAGCAGCGCGATCGGCACCAGCAGGCTGTACAGAACGCGCGCGTCCGGAATAGCGGAGAACAGCTCGGCGACAATCCGCGATCCGGTGGTACCGCCCAGCGCAGAGAACACCACGATCAGGCCGATCAATCCCGGCTGCCGCGCCTTGGGCACGCTGCTCAGGATCACCGAGTTGAGCGTGGGATAGATCGGCGCCATGAAGAACCCGATCGCGGGCAGCAGCAGTGCCGCAAACGGGATATCCCGCCAGGCCGTAACCGGCGCATGGGCATCCGTCCCCACCATGCCTGGCACCGCCAGCAGGATCGCCGCCATGCCCGCCAGGCAACCGAGCATGAGCGGAAACCATCCTACTCGCGTCACCAGCAGCCCCGCAACGAGCCGCCCCAGCGCGATCGACATGGCAAAGGCCGAAGCGGCTTGCACCGCGATCTGGCCGTCGAGCCCCAGCACGCGGTGGTTGATCGTGGGCAGCCACGTCCCCACGCCCTGCTCGATCAGCACGTAGAGAAAGATCGCGGCGATGAAGACCTGCGTCAGCCGCAGCCGCAACAGGGCGAGCATGGCCGGAAACGCGCGCGGCGCGGCGGCATCGCCTTCCGGCTTCGCGACCAGCCCCCGCTCATCAATGCGTACGAAAGCAGCAGCCAGGGCTGCGACCAGGCACAGGCCGGCAAGAAGCCAGTAGGTATTCAGCCACGAAGGCGACGACGGATCCGTGGGATCGATGAATGCCGCGAAAATCCAGGAGCTGGAGACGACCGCGGCCATGAAGCCGGATTCGATGATCCCCAGCAGGCGCGCATGGCCGGAGGCCGATCCGGTCAGCAGGCCGACCGACGAATAGACCGCCACTTTCATGAGCGCGAAGCCAAGCCCGGTGGCGAAGAACATCAGCCGCATCGCCCAGAAGGAATCTCCCAGCGGCACCGCCACGCATCCCAGCCCGGCGATGAGCAGCGCGGCGACCATCGAACGCCGGATGCCAAAGCGCGGCAAGTGCGATGCCAGCGTGAACGAGGCCACGGCGATGGTGATATCCTTGAACGCTTCCAGCGTGCTGGCCGCGCGGTTGTCGACATGGAAATAGCCCGTCGACTGGAGAATCGCCGTTCCCACGCTGTTCAGGAGAATCGCGAACGTGGCGTAGCCGAGGCACAGCGCGAAGGTCACGAACCAGCCCGCCCGGGCTGCGGCGGCACCGCCGGCATTCCCCGCAGTTTCTTCCGGTTTCTGCGCACTGATTCCCGCAAATGCCACGCCTGCCTCTCCCTTATTGCGCATCATGCCGTCATGCGGCTTGAACGGAAGCTAGCATTTCGGTAATGAAATGCATATCATTAATGTGTTTCGGACCGTGTTCCGGCGCTTTCGTAGGCGCCTCAGGCACCCATGGGAGAGATGGAATGCACCCTGCCGACGGGGCTCGCGCAGACTTTTCGCAGGCCCGGATGATTCGCGACGGCTGGACCCTGGCCGCCCCGCTGGATCTGGGGCCGCAGGTTCCGGCGATCTTCGCGATCGGCAATGGCTTCATCGGCATTCGCGCCGAAACCGGGACGGACGATCTGCCGCGCGTCTATCTCAACGGCGTCTATGACCGGGTGCCGATCGACTACCACGAGGGCGCGTATGGCTTGCCGCGCGGTGGCGACGTACGCCTTTCCGTTGCCGACGGAACGAAGATCGCGATCGGCATCGACGGCACGCCCATCGCAATCGACGCGCCGCTCGAACTCGACATGAAGCGGGGCGTGCTGCGCCAGACGGTGCGGCACGGCGATGCGACGATCACGCTGACCCGTTTCGCCAGCATGGCGGAGCAGGCGCTGGCGGGCTGCGTCGTGGATGTCGTCGCCGGCGCGCGCGCCATCGACCTGACGATCGGCGGCGGGATCGAGGCCCCCCGGCTTGCCACGCCGCCGGCGGATATCGACGATCCGCGCATCACGCAGGCGATGGCCAACCCCTGGCACGAAGTGGCCGTGCCCGCCGATGCCCTCTCCTGCCGTGCCGACCGGCTCGAACGGAGCGGCTTCACCGTGGCCGTGGCCCGCAGCACGCCGCTGCAGGTCCGCATCCCGGCCGGCGAGGCACGGCGCATCCCGGTGCTGACCGCCTATGTCGCCGAACGCGATACCCCCCCCGACGAATTGGCGGCGCGCTCGCGCGCGCTGGTCGGCACGGCCACGGCCGCCGGTGCCGACGCCCTGCTGGCGGAACAGGAGCAGGCCTGGAGCGCGATCTGGGCAGGAACCCGCTTTGCCCTGGCCGATCCGGTGGCCGAAGGCGCGCTGCGGCATGGGCTGTTCCAGATCGCCCAGGCGGTCCGCCGCGACGGGCACGGCTCCATCGCCGCCAAGGGCCAGACCGGCGAAGGCTATGAAGGGCACATCTTCTGGGATGCGGAAACCTATGCCCTGCCCTTCCTGATCCATACCCAGCCCGCCATGGCGCGCGCGGCGCTGGCCTGGCGCGTGGCGGGGCTGGACGCCGCGCGCCAGAACGCGCGCGATCTGGGGCACGAAACCGGCGCGGTGCTGCCCTGGCGCACCATCGGCGGACGCGAATGTTCGTCCTATTTCCTCGCCGGATCGGCACAGTACCACATCAACGCCGATGTCGCGCACGCGCTGCGGCTCTACGTGGAGACGACCGGCGACCTCTCGATCCTGCGCGAAGGCGGGGCGGAGCTGCTGGCCGAAACCGCGCGCATCTGGCTGGCGGCAGGTTGGCACGATCCGGCGCGCGGTGATGCCTTCGTGATCAACCGCGTGACCGGTCCGGACGAATACACCGCGCTGGTCGACAACAATCTCTACACCAACCTGATGGCGGCCGAGCACATGCGCTATGCCGCCTCGCTCGAACAGCGCCACGGCATCGATCCGGGGCTTTCCCCGGCGGAGCGGCAGGCCATGCTGCGCGCCGCCGACACGATCTTTCTGCCCTTCGACGAAGCCCGGCAGGTCTTCGCGCAGGATGACGCGTTTTTCGGCAAGCAGCCCTGGCCGATCAGCGACACGCCAACAGACAAGTTCCCGCTGCTGCTGCACTACCATCCGCTGCACATCTACCGCCATTGCGTGTGCAAGCAGGCGGACGCGGTGCTCGCCGTCGCGACGCTGCCCCACCGCTTCGCGCCGGATATGCGCAAGCGGATGCTGGATGTGTATGAGGCGCTCACCGTCCACGATTCCACGCTCTCCGCCAGCAGCTTTGCGGCGGCGGCGGCGCTGGCCGGCGAAACCGGACGCGCCGCGCGGTACTGGACCGACACGGTGCTGACCGACCTGCTCAACCTCCACGCCAATACCGCGCACGGGCTGCACATGGCCGCGCTGGGCGGTGGCTGGAACGCGCTCGCCTTCGGCTTCGCCGGGCTATCGACGCTCGACGGAGCGCTGGCGTTCTCCCCCCGCGCGCATCCCGTCGCCGGCGATTACGAACTCGGCGTGCGGTTCCACGGCCGGGCCGTCACGCTCACGGTCGCGAACGGCAAGGCCCGCTATGCGGTCGACGGCGAGCCGCTGACCTTGTCCCATTGGGGCGAGACGGTGACCGTGGGCGCCACGCCGGTCACGCTGGATCTGCCGGCATGAGCGCGATCAAGGGCCTGGCCTTCGACCTGGACGGCGTGATCGCCGACAGCGCCACCCTGCACTTCGCGGCCTGGAAGCGGCTGGCGGACGAACTCGGCATCCCGTTCACCGCCGAGGACAACGAAGCGCTGAAGGGCGTCGACCGGATCAATTCGCTGCGGCACATCCTGAAGCTGGGGCGGCGCGCGTTGCCGGACGACGAGATAGAGCGCCTGGCCGCGCGCAAGAACGGCTTCTACGTCGATGCGATCTCCACGCTGACGGCGGACGCCCTGTTGCCCGGCGCGGCCGCGCTGCTCGATGAAGCGGCCACGCGCGGATTGCGCATCGGCCTCGCTTCCGCCAGCCGCAATGCTCCCGCCCTGCTGGAACGGCTGGGCGTGGCCGAGGCGTTCGAGTTCATCGCGGATCCCGCCGATCACCTGCCCAAGCCGGCGCCGGACCTGTTCCTGGCCTGTGCCCGGGCCTTCGACTTGCCGCCGCAAGCGATGATCGGCTTCGAGGATGCCCCGGCCGGGATCGAGGCGATCCGCGCGGCCGGCTTCCGCGCGATCGGCATCGGCGAAACACCCCTGCCCCGCGCCGACGTGCAGTTCGCGACGCTGGCCGACATCGACCTCGCCGCCCTGCTCGCCTGACCGTTCACACGGGCGGGAACAGCGCGAACACCACCGGCGTTGCCGCCACCGAAAGAAGCGTGGTGATCGCCGACGCCTGCGCCGGCCCCATCGGGTCCACGCCATTGGACCGCGCCAGCAGCGTGGGCACTGCCCCCGTCGGCAGGGCGGATAGCAACACCGCCGCGCTGGTCCACACCGGCGGCAATCCGCATAGATGCGCCGCCAGCGCGGTCAGCGCCGGTTGCAGCACCATCTTGCCGGACACCACCATCCAGACCGCCAGCGATCCCGCGATCCGCGCGCCCGCCATCGCCGCACCGACCGAGATCAGCGCGCAAGGCGTCGCCGCGCCGCCCAGCAGCGACAGCATATCGTGCAATGGCACCGGCATCGGCAGGCGCAGCAGGGACCAGCCGATCCCCAACACCGCCGAGACGACCAGCGGATTGCGGAACGTCACGCCCGCCAGCTTGGTCGAAAGCCCAGCCCTGCCGTCCTGCGATGGCAGCAGCACCAGCGCGGCCGCCACCACCGTCAGCAGAAGTATCATGCTGGCCAGCATCGCGGCGGAAATTCCGATCTGCCCCAGCAAGGCCCCGGCCAGAGGCAGGCCGAGAAACGCGGTGTTGGCATAGGACGCGCTCAACGCCCCGACGATCGCGCCCGACCGGTCGTGCGGGGACAGGCGCCGAAGCACCATCAGCGAAAGGGCGAAGGCCAGCATTGCCGCGCCCCCGAAGGCCAGCAGGAACCCCGGTTCGAACACCGCGTGCCAATCGGTATCCGCCCCCACCTTGAACAGCAGCGCGGGAAAAAACAGGTACATGACCGCCGTGTTGATCGCGGAAAGGCCCTCGACGCCCGGACGAGCCACTTTCCCGAAACCGAAGCCGAGAGCGACCAGTCCCAGGATCGGCAGACACGCGAACAGACTTTGCAGCACGGGAAACTCTCGGCAATCGGGAACGGCCGCGGACGCGTGGGCCATGCGGCGCGGTTAGCCAAGCGCAAAATGATGCCAGCGATTGCCTTTCCGCAGGAGATCAAGCAGCCGGAACGCGGATCTCCTGAATTTCGATCGCATCGGCCTCGCCGCCGAAGTCCGCGAAATCGCCTTCCTCCGCGCCCATCATCGCGCGGCTGAGCGGCGCGGAAAACGAGACAAGCCCATCTGCCGGGGCGGCCTCGTCATCGCCGACGATGGTGATCGTCTTCGCCTTGCCCCGCAGCGCGAAAGTCACGGTACAACCGAACTCCACCGTGGCGCCACCGGGCTGCGGCGCCAGTTGCGCGGTCGCCTGACGGGTGCTCCAGTACCGCAGTTCCCGCCGCACCTTCTTCACCTCCGCCTCGTCCGTCAGCGGCAGCAGCGCCGCCTCCAGCTCGGCCACCTTGCCGGCGATCAGCGCCAGGCCCCGCGCGGTGACGAGATTGGGACCGGGCGGGATCGGGATCTCGAATGTCGGTTCGAGATGCTCGTCATCGCTTTCCCTGCGAAATGCCACGCTCATGCCGGTTCCTCGTCCTTCACCGTCCAGATCGACAGATCGGGCTCCTGCCCGATCAGCGCAAGCCCGTGCGCGATCGAGGTCAGCTCCTCGCCGCTATCGATGCGCCCCGCATCGAACCGTTCGGTGAACAGGCGGCGCACGGCGGGAATGAGCGAGGAACCGCCGGTGAGAAACACATGGTCGATGTCCTGCGGCGCCAGCCCGGCGCTGGCGAGGGCCGCATCCACCGTTTCGCCGATCCGGGCCAGATCGGGCGCGATCCATTGCTCGAAATCCGCGCGGCTAACGTCGGCCTGCACTTTCAGGGCCGGGCTGTCGAACCGGAAGGTCGCCCACTCCTCGCTCGACAGTGCGCGCTTGAGCCGGCCGACCGCATCGTACAACGGATAGCCCAGCTCGTTTTCCACCACCGCGATCATCCGCCCGATCGCCTGCGGATCGCTGGCAGCGCGGCGCAGGCGCTCCAGTTCCTCCAGCGTCCGCCGGTTGCGCATCAGCGCCAGGCGCGACCAGTCGCCGAAATCGGTGAAGTGCCCGGCCGGGATTTCCAGCACCTTGTCGAACGAGCGATAGGTGCCGCCCTTGCCCAGCATCGGCAGCACCAGATGGTCCATGATGCGGTAGTCGAACCGGTCCCCGGCGATGCCGATACCGGCCGATCCTAGCGGCACGCACCGCTGCGCCGCGCCCGGCGCTTCCACCCGCACGATGGAAAAGTCGCTGGTGCCGCCGCCGAAGTCCGCCACGAGCAGCGTCGCGGGTTGGGTGAGACGCGCGGCAAAGCTGAAGGCGGCGCCCATCGGCTCGTACACGTAGTGTACCTCGCGCCCCAGCAGCGCGAACATCGCGTCGTACCGAGCGCGCGCCAGCGCGGGATCGGGTCGTGCCCCGACATAGCGCACCGGGCGGCCGACGATGATCCGTTCCGGCAGATCGCGCAGCGCGCCGGCGGAACGGGCGCGCAGGTGTTCCAGGAACACCTTGCCGAGATCCTCGAACCGCAGGCGCTTTTCGAAGATCGTGGCGTGTTCGAACAGGGCGTTGGCGGCAACGGACTTGAACGACTGGATGAAGCGGCTGCCATCGGGCATGTCGAGAAATTCGGCGATGGCCCACGGCCCGGCCTCGTGCGCCAGCCCGCCGCGCATGGCGCTATCTTCCCAGAAGCACAGGGCCGAACGGAAAACCGCGCTGGTCCCGTCGGGCGCGTCGAAGCGGACGAGCCCCGCCTCCCCAGCGCCGGCCGTCGTGGCGATGACCGAATTCGTGGTGCCGAAGTCGATGCCGACAGCGCGCGCGGTGGGCGTGCCAGTGGCCATGGAGGATTCCTTTGCAACGGGGTCGGGAAGCGGCCGGCGCCTATGGCAATGCCTGCCTATAATGGCAACCATTCGTTCGCGGGCAAACGGGAATGCGGGCGCCGCAAACAAAGGTGGGCGGGGCCGATTGAACGCCGCGCGGATGCTGTTAGCATTCCGGACAGATGTTCAGTTTTTGGCGCAAGCGGGGGCAAGGGGAAATGACCAATACAACGGGGCGGCGGATCCGGCTGCTCGGCACGGCTTTGGCGATCACCGCGGCATGGGCTGCGCCGGCCCTGGCGAAGGAGAAAGTCGATCTCCTCCTCCGCCACGGCCACGTGCTCACGGTCGACCCTTCGTTTTCCGTCCGCTCGGCGGTGGCCGTCCGCGATGGCCGCATCGTCGCCGTGGGGGGCGAGGAACTGGCGGATCGCTACACGGCCGATCGCACGATCGACCTCGCCGGTCGCACGCTGATGCCCGGCTTCACCGACACGCACCTGCACCCCAAGCCGATGGCGCCGAACGACATTGCCGTCCAGAGCGCGCACAGCGTGGCCGAAGTGCAGGACATGCTGCGCACGAAGGCGGCGCAACTCGGCCCCGGCCAATGGATCACCGGCTATGGCTGGCAGGAATCGAACCTTGCCGAAAAGCGCAACCTGACGCGCGCGGACCTTGACGCGGCCACGCCGAACAACCCGGTGATGCTGGTGCGCGCCGGCGCGCATTCGGCGGTCAGCAATTCCGCCGCACTCAAGATTGCCAAGATCGATCGCACCACGCCCGATCCCAAGAGCGGTCTGATCGAGCACGACGCGGCCGGCGAACCCAACGGGATCATCCGCGAACGCTTCGATCTGGTCAGCGCATTCATCCCCACGCCCAGCTGGGAATCGATGCGCCCGGCCTATATCGGCTGGCTCAAGAACATCCTCTCGCTCGGCATCACCAGCTTTCATGACGCCAGCGGCACGATCGACGACGAACCTGTCGGCAAGGGCGGCGCGGCCGGCACCGATCCCGGCGCCTCGTGGGCCGGCGCCAACATGACGTTCCGCCGCGCGCGCGAAATCTATGCCGAAATGGGCGACCAACTGCCGCGCATCACGATGTACATCATCTATCCCGGCGCGGAGCGGCTCAAGGCCTTTCCCTATCACACCGGCTATGGCGACGAGCACGTCCGGCTCGGCGCGATCGGGGAGAACGCGGTGGACGGTGGCTTCACCGGCCCCACTGCCTGGCTGCTCGCGGATTACAAGGGCCAGCCCGGCTTCCGTGGCAAGGGGCGCTATACCGACGCGGAATTGCAGGAGATGGTGGATACTTCTGCCCGCCTCGGCTGGCAGATGGGCCTGCACTGCATCGGCGATGCCGCCATCGTCCAGACCATCCAGGCCTATGACAAGGCGCTGAACGCCATTCCCGATCCGGCGCACCCGATGGCCGACCGCCGCTGGTTCACCGACCATTTCACGATCATGCCGCCCGACGCGACCATGGCGACGATGAAGCGCGACAGCATCATGATCGCGCAGCAGCCGAACTTCCTCTACAATCTGGAGGACCGCTACATGCAGGTGCTCGACGACTGGCGGCTGGCGCACAACAATCCGCTGACCACGCCGGTCAAGAAGTTCGGCCTGTTCATGGCGTTCGGCAGCGACAACCTTCCGGTCAACCCGTTCGTGGGCCTTTACGCAGCGATCACCCGCAAGGGGCCGAGCGGGCAGGTTCACGGTGCGGACGAGGCGATCCCGCGCGAGGACGCGATCCGCATGTACACCGCGAACGGCGCCTACCTTTCGTGGGAGGAGAAGACCAAGGGCACGATCGAGCCGGGCAAGCTGGCCGACCTGATCGTGCTGCCGTTCGATCCGCTGACGGCCAGCCCGGAGACAATCCTGGCGGGGCAGGTTGACATGACGTTCCTGGGCGGCAAGCTCGTGTTCCAGCGCTGACCGGCGCATCCCCCGCCCTGACCCTCCCGGAGACTCCGTGTCCGCTGAAAACCCGCGCAGCCTCAGCACCGCCCTGAAATCCCGCCACGTCTCGATGATCGCCATTGGCGGCATCATCGGGGCGGGCCTGTTCGTCGGCAGCAGCACCTCCATCGCGCGCGTGGGGCCGGCGGTGATCGTCAGCTACGGCATTGCCGGGCTGGTGATCCTGATGGTCATGCGCATGTTGAGCGAGATGGCCAGCCAGCATCCCGGCGCCGGATCGTTCACCGAACTGGTGCGCATCGGTCTGGGCCATCGCGCCGGCTTCGTCTGCGGATGGCTCTACTGGTACTTCTGGGTGGTGGTGGTCGCGATCGAGGCGATCGCGGGGGCGGTGATCCTGCACGGCTGGATAGACTTGCCGGTGTGGACGATCGGCGTGTTCCTTCTCGCCGGGCTGACGGCGGTAAACCTGATGTCCGCGCTTTCCTATGGCGAGTTCGAGTTCTGGCTGTCGCTGACCAAGGTCGGCGCAATCATCGCATTCATTCTGATCGCCGGGCTGTGGGCCAGCGGGATCACCTCGCCCACCGGGCCGACGTTCGCCAACCTCGTCTCGCACGGCGGCTTCGCGCCGAACGGATGGGGGGCGGTGATCGCGGGCGTGACCAGCGTGATCTTTGCGCTATGCGGCGCGGAGATCGCCACCGTGGCGGCAGCGGAATCGCAGGAACCGGCCAAGACCATCGCGCGCATCACCGGCAGCGTGGCGCTGCGCATCCTGCTGTTCTACCTGCTCTCGATCGGCCTGATCGTCTCGGTCGTGCCGTGGACCTCGATCGTGCCGGGCAAGTCCCCGTTCGCCGCCGCGCTCGATTACATGCACATCCCGCACGCGGGCGACATGATGAACCTGCTGGTGCTGGTGGCCGTGCTGTCGTGCCTCAATTCGGGGCTCTACGTCACCTCACGCGTGCTGTTCGTGCTGTCGGAAAAGGGCGATGCGCCCCGCGCACTCGTCGCGCTGAACCGGCGCTCGGTGCCCGCGCGCTCGACCATCTTCGCCAGCCTGTTCGCCTATCTCGCGCTCGCCGCCTCGGTGCTTTCGCCGGAACTGGTGTTCAGCTTCCTCGTCAACGCCTCGGGCGCGCTGATGCTGTTCATCTACCTGTTCGTCTGCTTCGCGCAGGTGCGCCTGCGCAACCGCAACGAACAGGAAGGCACGGCACCGCCCATCCGCATGTGGCTGCACCCCTATATCAGCTATGCCACGGCCGGGGCGATCCTCGCGGTGCTGGGCGCGATGGCGTTCAGCCCCAGCGCGCGCATCGAACTGGTCAGCAGCCTGGTGGTGCTGGGCATCGCCACCGCCGCCTCGTTCCGCGGCGATACGCGCGACAGGGCCGCCGCATAGAGCCAGGCGCCTAACGCATCGCCGCGCGAATATCCGGCATCGCCAGAAACTGGTCCAGCGTGCGGTCGATCCGCGCGAAAATCTCGTCCATTTCGTCGTGCGAACAGCACAGCGCCGGCGCGAAGCCGATCGCGCCGTTGGCGAAACAGCGCACGATCACGCCGTTGTCCCACGTCAGTTGCGCAAGCCGGCCGGCGACATCGAGCTCCGGCGCGAAATTGGTGCGCGCCTGCTTGTCCGAAACCAGTTCGATCGCGCCGAGCAGCCCGCGCGAACGCACGTCGCCTACCAGCGGATGGTCCTTGAACCGCTCGAAATGGGCGGCGAACGTGCCGCCCACGTCCACCCCGTTCGCCAGCAGCCCGCCTTCCTGATAGAGCCGCAGGCATTCCAGCGCCACGGCGGCGCTGACCGGATGGCCCGAATAGGTATAGCCATGGCCGATCGGCAGGGCTTCGGCGCCACCATCGGCGATCCCCTGATAGACGTGATCGGCCATCATGACCGCGCCCATCGGCACGTAGCCGGAGGTCAGCCCCTTCGCCATGGTCATCAGATCGGGCGAGACGCCTTCCTCCAGACTCGCGAACATCGGCCCGGTGCGGCCGAAGCCGGTGATCACCTCGTCCACCACCATCAGAATGCCCAGCCGCGTGCAGGCTTCCCGCATCGCCTTGAGCCAGCCGCGCGGCGGCACGATAACCCCGCCCGATCCCTGGATCGGCTCGCAGAAGAACGCCGCCACGTTCTCCGCGCCCAGTTCCGCGACCTTGGCCTCCAGCGCACCGACACTGGCGGCGATCAGCGCGGCCGGATCGTGCCCTTCCGGGTGGCGATAGGGGAACGGCGAAGCAATATGGTGCTGCCACGGGCGCGGCAGATCGAAGTTGCGGTGGAAGTGCGGCAGCGCGGTTAGGCCGGAACCGAGGCTACTCGACCCGTGATAACCGTTCACCTGCGCAATGAAGTGCTTCTTTTGCGGCTGCCCCACCGCGTTCCAGTAATGCACGATATAGCGGATGGCGCTGTCGACCGCGTCCGACCCACCCAGCGTGAAATAGACATGATCCAGCCCTTCCGGCGCCAGCGCGCAGAGTTCGCCGGCCAGCCGGATCGCCGGTTCGCAGCCATAGTGGAAGAAGCCCGTGGCGTAGGGCAGCTTGCGGAGCTGTTCGGTCGCGGCTTCGACGATGCTTTCCTGCCCGTAGCCGACATTGACGCACCACAGCCCGGCGAATGCATCGATCATGCGGCGGCCGTCGATATCGGTCAGCCACATGCCCTGCCCGGATTCCAGAATGCGCGGCCCGTGCTTTTCGTGGCCGCGAAACGAAACGACGGGATGGATCAGGTTGTCGCGATCGATGTCGACAAGCGAGCGGTTGGATAACGAGGTCATGCGCCGGACACTACGTCGGCCGGCGCTGCCGATTAAGCGAAATGTGCGAGCCATCCGCCTCCTTTTTTGCGCGTCGGCCTATCCCCTGGCGAAAGCCGCGTTCCGCCACGCTTGCGCCAGCACGGCGGCATCGCCGGTGCCGAACACGTAGCGATCCGGCCGCACCAGCACGGCCGGCGCGTCATGCGCATCCAGCCATGTTTCCAGCGCTTGCCGGAACGGGGCGAGCGCAGGATCATCCAGTCCCGCCGAACGGATGCCCTCTTCCCCGGCAGCGTTGCCCCGCACCAGCAGCCACGCCCCGGCTCCCAGCGCATCGTCAAGCCGCGCACCATCGGCAATCGCCTGCGGGAAATAGCTGCCGGCACCCGCGCTTCCCGCCAGGACAACGCCGGTATCGAGCGGCGGATAGGCCGGTGCTCCATCGGGCGACTGTCCAGCCGCGCGGGCTGCCAGCATCTGCCGGTCGCGCTCCGCCGCCGCTGCCGGATCGGTGATGCAGACCGTGCGCCCCATCATGATCGCCATGCCGATGGTCGCGCGCAGGTTGGGCTCGCGCTCCGGCTGGTAACTGTCGAGCAGGCTGTCCGGCGCACCCTCGCGCAGGATCGCGGCCAGTTTCCAGGCAAGGTTCGCCGCGTCGCGAATGCCCGAACACAGGCCCTGCCCGGCGAAAGGTGGCGTCTGGTGCGCGGCGTCGCCCGCCAGCAGCAGGCGCCCCTTGCGCCACTGTTCCGCAATCCGGGCGCGGAACGTATAGACCGCCTTGCGCTCCAGCGTGACCGCACCATCCACTTTCCACGGCGCCATCAATCGCGCGATGGTGGCGTCCGCACTGATCTCCTCCGGCGTTTCCCCCGGCCTGATCATGAATTCCCAGCGGTGCCGCCCCTCGCCCATCAGGACGCAGGTTGTCGGGCGATCCGGATCGCAAATCTGGAGGTTCACCGGCGGCAGACGCGAAAAGTCCTGCACGATGGTATCGACCACCAGCCAGGGTTCCTCGAACCCAAGATCCTCGAAGCCGATCCCCGCCGCCTTGCGCATCGGGCTGCGCGCGCCGTCCGCCCCCACCAGATAGCGCGCACGCACCTCCTGCTGGCCATCGGGCGTGTCGATCTGGGCGATCACTCCCTCGGCGTCTTCCGCGAACGACAGCACGTCCCAGCGCGGCTCCAGGCGGGCCGCCGGGTAGTCCGCCAGCCTGTCCCGCAACACCCGCTCCACCGATGGCTGGTGGATCATGTTCGCGGCGGGCCAGCCACCCGGCCCGATCCGGTCCGATCCGGTGAACCGCAACAGGATCTCGCCCGCCGCGTTGAGGAAATCGTAGCGGCTCGATTGCCGGCTCGACCGGACGATGGCTTCCGCCGCGCCCACTTCCTGAAACACGCGGATGATCTCGTGATCGAGATGCGCGGCGCGCGGCAGCGGATAGACCTCCGCTTCCTTTTCCGCGACGATCACCGAAACGCCCTGCCGGGCCAAAAGGAGGGCCAGAGTCACGCCGGTCGGGCCGCCGCCGGCGATGAGAACGTCGCATTCTTGGATAGCGGCGGCGGCCATCGGCTCAGCCCTCCGCCGCCATCGTGCCCTCGATCGCGCAAAGGCCATCGATCTCGCACCGCACCACATCGCCGGGCTTCAGGAACTGGCGCGGGTCCATTGCCGCGCCCACGCCACCGGGCGTGCCGGTGAAGATCACGTCGCCCGGCTCCAGCGTCATCGCCTGCGAAAGATGCTCGATCTGCTGCCACAGGTTGAACACCAGATTCCGCGTGTTCGAATCCTGCCGCTTCTCGCCATTGACGAAGCAGCGGATGCCCAGCGCGTGCGGATCGGCCACGTCATCGGCGGTGGTCAGCCACGGCCCCATCGGCGCGTGCGTGTCGAAGCTCTTGCCAAGCGACCATTGCGGGCCGGCGTGCTGCCACATGCGCTCGGTCACGTCGTTGCCCACGCAATAGCCAAACACATACTCCGCCGCCTTGTCCGCCGGGATATGCTTGCCCCCCTTGCCGATCACGGCGACCAGTTCGACCTCGTAGTCGTTGGTGCCCGTGCCCTTCGCTATCAGGATGGGATCGAACGGCCCGTTCACGGACGTCTGCGCCTTGGTGAACCATACCTGCCGTTCGGGCGTGCCCATGTTCGATTCCGCGATGTGATCGGCATAGTTGAGGCCGATCGCGAAAATCTTGCCCGGCCGCTGTACGGGCGACGCCAGCCGCACCGAAGCCAGCGGGACGCCACCGCCCGCGGCAGCCTTCGCGGCCAGCCCGTCCTTCACTGCATCCCAGTTTGTGATCAGATCGATCATCGATCCGGCGATGCCGGTATCGATCAGCGTTTCGTCCACAACGATCGCGGTGCGGATCGCGCCATCGGCGGCGTGATAGCTGGCAAGTTTCATGCGGCTTGTCCTTTCGGGTTGCGGCGGAACAGCCGCCGGATGCGCAATTGCAGGGCCATGATGAAGGCGAGAACCCCGGGTTTCGGAGCCATACGCCCCGCCAGCATCGGATGCGGGCTGCCCCATTGCACCGCCAGCAGGCTCGCGACCGGCATCTTTTGCGGCGGATCGGCTGCCGTCAGCAAGTCGCCATCGGTCCAGTGTTCGAGTTCGTGGCCCCAGGGGTCTTTCCAGTAATCGAAGATCTGGCTGCCCATGATGTGCCGGCCCACGCCCCATGCCGCCGTGCGCTTGCGCGCCTTGAGGTGCTGGTGCCCCAGCATCAGGTCGTCGAAGTTGCAAACCTCGAACGCGGCGTGCAGGAAGGCCGGCTTCTGCGGCAGTTGCGCCAGGAACAGCGTGTGGTGATCGGCCGGCTTGTCGCCCCGGTCGCAGCGCATGAACGCGCCCAGCGGCAGGTTCGGCGCGGCTTCCACCTCGTCCGACGTCAGGAAGCCGAAGCGTTCCTTGTACCACGCCTCCGACGTGCGGAAATCGGAGACGTTGAGCACGCAATGGCCGATGCGCCGGACGTGCGCCGGCCCCCCTTCCAGCCGCACGAGCTGGCGGAAGCGCGGCTTCGCGCTGGCAGTGTTGCGCACGGGATCGGCCATGGCGGGGCTTTCCGATTCCTTCGACTGGCCCGCCACCACTTCCACCATGAAACCATCGGGATCGCGCAGGCGGACGACCGAGCCGCCGCCGGGTTCGTCGAGCGGTTCAACCGCCACGCCTTCGGCACGCGCCAGCGCTTCCAGATCCTCGATCCGCTCCGCCCGAAAGCCCACGCCGCGAAAGCCCGGCTCGCCCGGTTCGGTCACATGGAGGAACGGCCGACCATCCCCGCCCCGGGCATAGAGCCGCCCATCCTGCTCGAAGCAGGCCAGTCCGAAATCCTCCAGAAAGGCGCGCATGGCTTGCAGATCGGGCGCGGCAAAGCGCACGTGGGCAATATCCTCGACGCGGATGATGCTCATCGCCATCGTCTCCCGGCATCCTCTGTCCGGCCGCGGTCTGAAGGCCGCGACTCAAACTTGACTTTTTAGTCAAATATCATGAATGACCAAACGGTCAAGAGCGCTTATGGACCGAACCATGATCGAACCCACGCTTTCCCCCCGCGCCGCGCGCACCCGCTCCGCCCTGCTCGCCGCCGGGCTGGAACTGCTGGCCGAACGCCCGGTGGACGCGATCGCCATCGACGAAGTGGTCGCCGCAGCCGGCGTCGCCAAGGGATCGTTCTTCAACCATTTCGAGGACAAGCACGATTTCGCCGGAGCGATCTCGCGCGCGATCCGCGTTGACGTGGAAGCCCTGGTGGGGCGCACCAATCGCGACATCGCCGATCCGCTGGAACGGCTGGCCGGAGGCATGATCGCCGCCGCCGCCTTCGCCCTGGCCGAGCCCAAGCGCGCGGCCGTGCTGACCCGGTCCTCCTCCGGCACCGTGGTCGAGGATCACCCGCTCAACCGGGGCCTGCTGGAAGACATGCGCGCCGCGCTGGCCGACGGCCTCGTTTCCCCCGAAGGCGGGCGGGCGGGCGTGCTTTACTGGCTGGGCTGCTGCCAGATCGTCATGGCCAGCAGCGTGGTGCAACGGGCCTCGGTCGATCACGCGGCCGGCTTCGTTGCCGACATGCTGGCGCTGGGCTTGCGCGGCCTTGGTGCATCGGCCAGCGCGGTGGCGCGCATCGCCGATCCAGAACGTGTGCGGCAGCACCTCCGCGCGATCACAAGCGCCTGATTACACTGCGTCGGCCTGCCAGCCACCGCCCAGCGCAAGGAACACCGCCACCTGATCGCTGGCAAGCGCGGCGTCCGATGTCGCCAGCGTCATTTCCGCCGCCGAAAGCGTGCGCGCGGCGTCCAGCCCGGTCAGCGCGTTCTCGCGCCCGGCCGCGCGCATCCGCTGGACCTTGGCCAGCGCCGCCGCCGCCTTGTCGCGCGCCTCGCGCAACGAGGCGTTGCGCTGGAGTTCGTGGGCATAGGTGGTCAGCGCGCTTTCCGTCTCGCGCAGCGCGCCCAGCATCACGCCGTCGAAGCGTGCCAGCGCCGCGTCGCGTTCGGCTTCGGCCGCCGCGATTTCGGCATGGGCGATCTTGCGGTTGGGAAAGGTCCACGACAGCAGCGGCCCCAGGCCGAACGACAAGCCGCGCGGTGTTCCCGGAAACTTGAACGGGCTGACGTCCTCCACGGAAGCGCCGAAGCGCACGGTGGGATAGAGCTCCGATCGCGCCACGCCGATCCGGTCGAGCGAACCCGCGACCGTTCGCTCCGCCGCGCGCACGTCGGGCCGGCGCCGCAGCAAGGCGGCACCATCGCCCACCGGCAGCACGCTGGTCACGCGCGGCGGTTGCACGCAGGTCTGGATCTCCCTGGGAAACTCGGCCGGCGGACGCCCCAGCAGCGTCGCCAGCCGGAACAGCGCGTTTTCCTGCGCTGTGTCGAATCCCGGCATCTGCGCCTCCAGCTGCGCCACCAGCACTTCGGCGTTGTCGCGATCGAGCGGCGTTCCGCGTCCGGCCGCGATCAGCCGGTTGGTGAAGTCCAGATTGCGCCGCAATAGTCCAAGGCTGTGCTGCGCCCGCGCGCGCAGCATTCCCGCAGCGCAAGCATCGGCATAGGCCCCGGCCACGCCCGCGGCGACGTTGACGCGCGTCAGGTCATAGGCGGCCTGCGCCGCATCGCGGTCATGCCCGGCCGCCGCCGTCAGGCTGCGGATGCGCCCGCCTACGTCGAAATCATAGGTGAGCGAAGCCCCGCCACTGACCAGCGGATAGCCCTGAAAACTCTCGAAAGCGACCGGATCGCGGTTGACCGTCGCCCCGGCGTTGAGGTTCGCCAGAACCGTTCCCTGTGCATGGGCCTGCCGGATCATGGCACTGGCGCGGTCGATGTTCGCCGCCGCCACGCGCAAATCGGTGTTCGCCTTGAACGCCTCCTCGATCAGACCGTCGAGCTGGGGGTCGTCGTAGAGCTTCCACCACTGGCCCGGCACGGGATCATCCCGGAATGGTCCCTTGTCCATGCTGACGAACGGCGCATTGGCGGCCGGCGCTTCGGAAAGCGCGGTCTGGGTCCGGTCGCGCTCCATCGGCACATGCACACAAGCGGACAGCACCAGGGTGGGCGCGAGCAGCACCGCCAGGCGAGTCAGGCGACCGATCCGGTTCACGACCGGCCTCCCGCATGGACGGTGCGCCCGGCGCCATCGATCACGTCGACGGTGGCGGTCCTGCCGGCGATCAGGCGGATATCCTGTGGCACCCTGACCAGCGCGATCCGCACCGGCACGCGCTGCGCCAGCCGCACCCAGTTGAACGTGGGATTCACGCTTGCCAGCTGGTTGCTGGCATTGGTCCGCTCGCGATCGTCGATGCCGGGCGCGATGCTTTCCACGCGCCCTTCGATCGGGCTGGTTTCGCCCATCAGCAACACCCTTGCGCGATCGCCAACGTGGATGCGCGGCAGCTTGGTTTCCTCGAAATAGCCGTCGATCCACATCGTATCGGCATCGACCACGGCCAGCCCCTGCGCGCCGGCTGCCAGATAATCGCCTGGCTTGAGCAGCAGGTTGGCGACGTAGCCGTTCACCGTCGCACGGACGAGCGTGCGCTCCAGGTTGAGGCGCGCCACGTTGACCGCGACCCGCGCCGCCTCAAGGCTGGCGCTCGCTGTCTCCGCCTTGGCTTCCAGCGCCTCGCGCTCCTCCGCGGAGACGAGATCGCCCAGCATCCGTGCGCGGCGCAACTGGGAATGCGCGTCGGCGGCAGTCGCCTGCGCGCTTGCCACGGCGGCCTGCGCCTGGGCCAGCGCCAGCCGGTAGCGGGGCGTGTCCACCTCGAACAGCACCTGCCCCTTCGTCACGCGGTCGTTCTCCCGGACGAACACGCGTGTGACCAGCCCCGGCACGTCGGACGAGACCTTGACGACATCGGCGCGCACGCGGCCATCGCGCGTCCACGGATCGACCTCGTAGCGCTGCCACATCGCGCGCCCGGCGACGAACGCCAGGACGACCACCGCCAGCGTGATGGCAACGCGCAGGATGCCGATCAGGATCGGCCGGAACGAGGCAGGAGCAAGGGATCGGGGAGACATTTCGGGTTCGCCTGATGGGAAAGGAGTTTCAGTGAATGAAGGTTAGCGGAAGGCCGGAGACAGCGCCGGTCAGCGCCACGAACAGCGCGATCTCGAACAGCGAGCGGTGCCAGACGAAGCGGTAGAGCCGCCACCGCCGCATCGCGATCTGGATGAACAGGAACGGGACCAGCGCCACCGCCGCGGTCGCGAACAGGTGCGGGAAGAACACGCCGTAAAGATGCAGTTCGGGCGTCATGCGGCTTCGGTCCTGACGTCTGCGGGAACAAGCGTGCGGTCCAGCCCGGTCAGCGCCAGCAGCGCCTCGCGCCGGGCAGGCGTGGGTGGCGTGGCGGCCACTTCGCGGATAGCCTCGGCAATCCGGGCGTGCAGATCGCCCTCGCCGCGGCCGCGCCAGTAGCGGCGGAGCGCATCGAGCAGGCGCCCCACGGCCGGCGCATCGGCGCGCGGCGGCCCCACGCGGCGCAGCGTCAACAGGTTGAGACCGACACGCATCGTCCGCAGCGTCTGCGCCACCAGATCGTCCGGATCGCCCCGCACCGCCACGCGCGCGCCCAGCAGGCCCACGCGGTCCACCATCAACCCGGTCCAGGCCGGCACCGCGAGCGGCGGTTCGGTCCGCGTCTGGCTGGCAAGATCCCGTTCGGCGAGGCGGACGATCCGCCGCGCCGAGAAATCGGCCCCCACCGATCGCACCAGCCGAGTCACCAGCGAGGCTGTCAGCACGCCCACGACCGAGGCCAGCGAACTGTTCACGAAACCGGCAAAGCTGGGGGAGAAGCCCTCCTGAATGCCCAGCGTGCCGTTGATCCCCATCGCCAGGGGCACCATCCGCATGGTCCATCGGGGAATAGCCATAAAATAGCCGATGACTAGGAACGTGGGCGCCAGCACGAGCATCAGCGTGGAGAAATCGTGAACCTGCGGCACTATGCCGAACAGGTAGATGCCGGTGACGACAGTGGCATAGCTCCACCAGATCGCCACCTTGTTGATCTCGCGCGAGGGATCATCCATCCCCGCAAAGAAGCTGGCGAAGATCGAAGCCATCATCACCGCCGTACCGCCATCGGGCCAGCTCGTAGCGATCCAGAACCCGCAGAGCAGCAGGATCGCCAAACTCGCGGTGAGACCCGACCACACCGCCATGCCGTAATCGCGGTGCAGCCGGCGCGCGCGCTCGTCGGCGAGCACCGCGCGCAAGGGCGCCGGTGCAGTTCCGCCATCGCGCAAATGCCGCGCCAGCACCGCGCAATCGCGCCAGGCCTCGATCATTTCCGCGAGCCGCGCGTGAAAACTGGCGCGCAGCAATTCATCGTCGGAAGGCATTTCGCCCAGCACCGGCTCCAGCCCGCGCGCGCGCCGGGATAGCGCCGCGGCGAGATCGAGCGAAGCCGTGTCCGCCGCAACCACCCATGCCCGGACATCGGCAATCAGCCGGTCGCTGGCGGGCGAGAGCACGCCCCCTCCCTGCCGCAACGCATCAAGCCGGTCCCCCACCGATTGCGCCAGTGGCAGCAGCATCGCCATACGCTCCGCCAGCTTGCCCACCTCAAGGCTGCGATCGTGGTAATGTGATGTATCGAACGGCAGATGCGTGGCCAGGATGTGCAATTCGGTGATGTCGCCGGCCAGCTTGTGGACATCGCGGTTGTGCGGATCGTGAACGCCGGCCAGCGCATCCAGCACCCAGGCCTGCGCATCGTGCAGGAACCCGTCGATCCGCGCTTCGAGCGTGCCGGCAATGCCGCGCGGCAACACCACGCTGTGGATCAGCGTGGCACAGGTGATGCCGAGGCAGATCTCCTCGACGCGGGCCACGGCAGTCGTGAACACCGTGCCTGGCGCGCTGACCGAAGGGAAGCCGATCAGCGCGGCGGTATAGCCGCTCAGCATGAACACATAGGCGCGGGGCGTGCGGTCGAGCAGCGAGATGGCGAGGCACAGGCCGACCCATACCGCCAGCGTCAGGCTGAGCAGTTCCGGCGCGTCCACCAGCAGCGGCACCGCGCCGACCGCAACGGCCGCGCCAACCACCGTCCCGATCACGCGATAAAGCGCCTTGGAACGGACCGACCCGGCCTGAGGCTGGCTGACGATATAGACCGTCATCGCCGCCCAGTAGGGGTTCACCAGCCCCAGCCCCAGCGCCATGAACAACGCCAGCACAGCCGCCGCGAAGCTGTTGAGCGAGAAAACCATGCGAGAGGCATGCGCGTTCAAGCGCCAGCTCCCTCATCGTTTGACAGGAAGGCGCTGGCCAGATCGAGCCGGTCGAGCGCGGCACCAACCTTGTCGACCACCGACAGAAACACCGTCACGTCCTCGTCCGTCACGTCGGCCATGATCACGTCGCGCAGCCGGTCAAGCGCTTCCTCAAGCTGGAACACCAGCGCCTCGCCCTTGGCCGTGAGATGCAGCCGGCGCAGGCGCTTGTCCTCTTCGTCGATGTGGCGCGTCATCAGGTTCATCGCCACCAGCCGGTCCACCACGCGCACGAGCGCCGGCCCGCCGATCCCGCTGCGCTCGGCCAGCTCGTTCTGACTCAGCCCGCCGCCGGAGCGCCCCAGGTAGATCAGCGGCGCGCCCAGGGATTCGGACAGGCCGAACGGGCGCAACGCATAGTCCACCGCTCTCCGCCAATTGCGGGCAAAGGGCAGCAGGGAGCCGGTCAGGATGCGTCGCTGGTTCATGGGAAATCTCGCTCTCGGCAATTAGTTCGTTTGTAAACGAATTACAACGAGTCGGGCCGGCTGACGAGATGCAATGTGAAGACGGTCAGTTGCAGAAAACGCGCGTGAGGCGATGATCGCGGCCGAGGCCGCCCTTCCATCGGCGGGAAGAGTTGCTACGGCCGCTTCAGCCCGCCCGGGCGGAGCTGGCAGGAGCTGATATGACCACAACGCTGTTTACCGCGTCCGGCGTAAGGCTACGCTGCCGAGGCAGGCAGGCAGGCCTCCTCAACTGGCTGTTTCTGCCCGGTGGCCCGGGAATAGGTTCGGAAAGTCTCGAGGAACTGGCGTCGGCGCTCGACCTGCCGGGTGCCGTATGGCTGGTGGACCTGCCCGGCGATGGCTCCAACCGGAAACCTCCGGGCGCTCCGGCCGATCCCTATTCGGTATGGCCGCAGGTCCTGGTCGAGGCGGCGATGGCATTGCCGAACGTTGTCTTCGCGGGGCATTCCACCGGCGGCATGTATCTCCTCGCCACGCCGGAGCTTGAACAGCACATATGCGGTCTGGTGCTGCTCGACAGCGCGCCAGACGCGGCATGGCACGCAAGGTTCGTCGGGATGACGCAACGGAACCCCCTGCCCGCGGTGGAGGCAGCAACCGCCGTTTACGAGGCTGATCGCTGCGACGAGAACATCGCCGCCATCGCGGTCGCATCCGCTCCATGGAATTTCACCCCGTCCGCCATTCCCGCCGGACAAGAATTGCTTTCCCGCATGCCATACAACAGCGCCGCGGTTGAGTGGTCCGACGCTCACTTCGATCATACCTATCGCGCGGCATGGTGGCCCCGGACGCTGCCGGTGCTGGTACTCGCGGGTGCGGAAGACCGGATCGTCTGGCAAGGTGGCTGGGATTCCCCGCGTTATCGCGGCGCCAACGTCAGCCACGCCTCGATCCCGTCGGCAGGGCATTTCCCCTGGATCGATAACCCCGATGCCGTCACCGAAGCATTCGGCACTTTTGCGGCAAGGATGACGAAAACGGCCCACGACGATGCGCGGCCCCCTCACCCCTCCGGCAGCAGCAGACTGGAATCGCCGTAGCTGTAGAACCGGTATGCGTTAGCGATGGCATGGGCATAGGCCGCTTGCATCGTCTCCAGCCCCATCAGNNNNAGGCCGTCGATCGCGCGGAAGCGGTAACCGGGGGTGATGAAGATCGAGGTATCGCCCGCGAACGGGCGGATCACGTTGTCTTCGCCCGCCGCGCTTTCCAGCAGGCGCAGGCTGGTCGTGCCCACCGCGATTACCCGGCCGCCGGCGGCGCGCGCGCGGTTCAGGCGATCGGCGGTGTCCGCCTCGATCCGCCCCCATTCGGCGTGCATCCGGTGATCGGCCGTGTCTTCCGCCTTCACGGGCAGGAACGTTCCCGCGCCGACATGGAGCGTCAGCGTCTCGTGCGCGATGCCCGCCTGCGCCAGCGCGGCCATCAGCCCGTCGGTGAAATGCAGCGCCGCCGTGGGCGCGGCGACCGCGCCATCACGCGCGGCGAACATCGTCTGGTAATCGCGCCGGTCTTCCTCGTCGGTGGGCCGCTTGCCCGCGATATAGGGCGGCAGCGGCATTCGGCCAGCACGCTCCAGCAGCACCTCCACCGGCTCGTCTCCGGGGAAGAACAGGGTCCAGCTGCCGTCATCATGGCGCTGTTCGGCCGTGCCGGACACATCGGCGCCAAAATCGATGACATCCCCTTCGCGCAGACGCTTGGCATTGCGGACGAAGGCCTGCCAGCGGCGCAGGTCGATCCGCTTGTGCAGCGTCGCCCCTATCTTCGCTTCGCCGCGCCGTCCTTCGAGTTGGGCGGGGATCACGCGCGTATCGTTGAACACCAGCACGTCGCCCGCCCGCAGCAGGGCCGGCAGATCGCGCACGACATGGTCGGCCAGCGTGCCGTCACCCTTGGCCAGCAGCATCCGCGCCGCATCGCGCGGCCGCGCGGGACGCAGCGCTATCCGTTCGGGCGGCAGCTCGAAATCGAAGAGATCGACGCGCATCGCCCGAGGCAGCGGATCAGTTGGACTGCGAGTGGCTCAGCATGTCGGCCGTGATCGCCGGCGCGGCAACGGGCGCGGCAACGGCCGGCCGCGCCTTGTTGTCGGACGCGATCGAGGCCTGGACTACCTTGGTCGGATTCGACGGCGGTTCGCCGCGCTGGATCGTGTCGACGTATTCCATGCCGGAGATCACGCGACCGAAGTTGGTGTATTTGTGATCGAGGGCGAAACGCGGATAGAACACGATGAAGAACTGGCTGTTGGCCGAGTTCGGCTCGTTGGTGCGGGCCATCGATACGGTGCCGCGCAGATGCGGCGCATCGTTGAACTCCGCCTTGAGGTCCGGCAGCTTGGAACCGCCCTGCCCTGTGCCCGTCGGGTCACCGGTCTGCGCCATGAAGCCATCGATCACGCGGTGGAAGATGACCCCGTTGTAGAAGCCCTGCCGCGCCAGTTCCTTGACCCGCTCGACATGGTGCGGCGCCCACTGCGGCATCAGCCGGATCGCCACGCGGCCACCGTTCGACAAGTCCAGCAGCAGGATATTATCGGGATCGTCGTTCAGCGAGGTATCGACCGCGTACTGCATGGGCGGCGTGTCCGGCTTCACCGACAGTTGCTTCTTCTTGGCCATGGCGGGGGTGGCGAGAACCACGGCGCCAAGCGCGATCGAGGCAAGGAAGCGCGAAACCATCTGCAAGACCACCTTCAGCGTTCATCCGGGCAGAATAGAATGCGGGCCGGAAACCGCATCCGTGGCCGATAGGCCGGGCGCGCTGTCACTGCAATGAACGAATTGCAGTTCCGCACAGGACCAGCCCATCGGAACGGGGCGATCAATAGTCGCCCAGCCGGCCCGTCGTTTCGATGCGGGCGATCACATCGTCCCGGACATCGGGCGTCACGAAGTCGGAAATGTCGCCGCCAAACATGGCGATTTCCTTGACCAGCTTCGACGCGATCGGCTGGAGGCTCACGTCCGCCATCAGGAAGATCGTCTCGATCTGGTCGTTGAGCTGCTGGTTCATGCCGGCCATCTGGTATTCGTATTCGAAATCCGCCACGGCGCGCAGGCCGCGCACGATCACGGTGGCGCCCTGCCGTTCGGCGAACTTCATCAGCAGCGCGTTGAAACCCACCACGGAGACGTTCTCGATCCCCTGTGTCGCCATTTCGCGCTCGACCATGGCGATGCGTTCGTCCGGCGTGAACATGGGGTTCTTCGACGGATTGGTGGTCACCCCGATAATCAGCCGGTCGACCAGCTTGGCACCGCGACGGATGATGTCGAGATGCCCCAGCGTGATCGGATCGAACGTGCCGGGGTATACCCCGATCCTCTCCCCCATTTAATGATCCCTTTCGACGATGAAGCGCGCCACGGCACGAAGCACGTCCGCCTCCGGTCCGTAAGACGCAAGGTGCTGCACGGCTTGTTCGACCAGCATTTTCGCCTGTTCGCGCGCGCGCTCCACGCCCAGCAGCGAGACGAAGGTTTCCTTGCCGCGTTCCGCATCCTTGCGCAGCGCCTTGCCGGCCACCGCTTCATCGCCTTCGGTATCGAGCAGATCGTCCGCGATCTGGAAGGCCAGGCCGATATCGCGGGCATAGCCGCGCAGGTGCGTGCGCCCTTCCGGCGGAACGCGCCCGAGAATGGCCCCCATCTCGACACCGGCTGCCAGCAAAGCGCCGGTCTTCAACTGCTGGAGACGGGTAACCGTCGGCAGGTCGAAGCTGGCGGTTTCGGCGGCGATGTCCATCATCTGGCCACCGGCCATGCCGTTCGCGCCGCTCGCCATGGCCAGCGTGCGCACCAGTTCGATGCGCACGAACGGATCGCCGCTCATCGCGGGATCGGACAGCACTTCGAACGCAAAGACATGCAACCCATCGCCAGCAAGCACGGCAGTAGCCTCGTCGTAGGCGATATGCACCGTGGGCTTGCCGTGGCGGGTCGCGTCGTTATCCATGCACGGCAGATCGTCGTGGATCAGGGAATAGACGTGGACCGCTTCCAGCGCCGTCCCGGCACGCACCGCGCTGGCGCGATCGACGCCAAACATGCCCGCGGTGGCGGTCAGCAGCAGTGGCCGCAGCCGCTTGCCACCGCCAATCGCGGCATAGCGCATGGCCTCGATCAAGCGATCGCGCGGGTCGCCGGCCACGGCCAGCAGGGCGTCGAAGCTGGCGTCGATATCTTCGGCGATCTGCGCCAGCGCGGGCTTGAGCACAGCCATCGTGCCGCTTTCGTCGGCAGAGTTCTGTTTGGCGGCATCCTGGTCGGAAGTGGTCGTCATGCCGATGCTGCCTCGTCAAAGGGGCGGGTGCCGGTGGGGCGGCCGTCGCGATCGGTGACGATCGCCTCGATCCGTGCCTGCGCCGCATCGAGCCGGGCCTGGCAATGCGCGCGCAGCTTTTCGCCGCGCTCGTAAAGGTCCATCGATTCGTCGAGCGGTGCCTCACCGCTTTCGAGCCGGCGCACAACGTCTTCCAGCGCCTTCAGCGCCTCCTCGAAACTGAGCGACGCGATATCGGGATTAGTAGCCATCGCACCCAGCTTTGGCGGCGGGAACGGCACCGGTCAAGCTCGGAACGGGACTTGCCCGTCAAGGCAAATGTTTCGGCCGCACGGCAACCGCCACGGCAGGGCTAGCGAGACTCGCCGCGCGCCGCTAAGGGCCGCGCATGGCCGAAAGCACCGCACCGCAGATCACGCCCGATGTCGTCGCCGCGCACGGGTTGTCCGAGGATGAATACCAGCGCGTCCTGAAAGCGCTGGGGCGCGAGCCCAACCTCGTGGAACTGGGCATCTTCTCGGTGATGTGGTCCGAGCACTGCTCCTACAAGTCGAGCCGCCTCCACCTGAAGAAGCTGCCCACAGAAGCGCCATGGGTGATCTGCGGCCCCGGCGAGAACGCCGGCGTGATCGACATCGGCGACGGGCAGGCCGCCATCTTCAAGATGGAGAGCCACAACCACCCGAGCTACATCGAACCCTACCAGGGCGCGGCAACCGGCGTCGGTGGAATCCTGCGCGATGTGTTCACGATGGGCGCGCGGCCCATCGCCAACATGAACGCGCTGCGCTTCGGCCGCCCCGATCACCCGAAGATGAAGCATTTGGTGCAGGGCGTCGTCGCCGGCATCGGAGGCTATGGCAACTGCGTGGGCGTGCCGACGGTGGGCGGCGAAACCAATTTCCACAAGGCCTATGACGGCAACATCCTCGTCAACGCGATGACGGTGGGTGTGGCCGATACGGACAAGATCTTCTATTGCGCCGCGACGGGTCTGGGCAATCCGATCGTTTATGTCGGATCCAAGACCGGCCGCGACGGCATCCACGGCGCCACCATGGCCTCGGCCGATTTCGACGAGAAGTCGGAAGAAAAGCGCCCGACCGTGCAGGTGGGTGACCCCTTCACCGAAAAGCTGCTGATCGAGGCCTGTCTCGAATTGATGGCCACCGATGCCATCGTCGCCATTCAGGATATGGGCGCGGCGGGCCTCACCTCGTCCTCGGTCGAAATGGCCAGCAAGGGCGGCGCGGGCATTCGCCTCAACATGAATATGGTGCCCTGCCGCGAAGAGGGCATGACGCCCTATGAAATGATGCTCTCCGAAAGTCAGGAGCGCATGTTGATGGTGTTGAAGCCCGGCAAGGAAGCCATGGCCGAAGCCATCTTCAAGAAGTGGGAGCTGGACTTTGCCGTGATCGGCGAGGTGACCGACACCGGCCATATGGTGCTGGAGTTCAACGGCGAGGTGGTGTGCGACATCCCGCTCGATCCGCTGGCCGACGACGCGCCGCTCTATGACCGCCCCCACCTGCCCCGCGACGAATACAAGGCCTGGGCCAAGGTGCCCGCCATTGGCGCCCTGCCCGCTTCGGATGTGTCGGCAGATCTGCTCAAGCTGATCGGTTGCCCCGATCTGGCCTCGCGCCGCTGGATCTTCGAGCAGTATGACTCGCAGGTCGGTGGTGACACGCTGCAAAAGTCGGGCGGGGATGCCGCCGTGGTGCGCGTGCATGGCACGCAAAAGGCGCTGGCGATCAGCACCGACTGCTCGCCCCGCTATTGCTATGCCGATCCTTACGAAGGCGGCAAGCAGGCCGTGGCCGAAACATGGCGCAACATCTGCGCGGTGGGCGCCACACCGCTGGCCATCACCAACTGTCTCAACTTTGCCAACCCGCAGCGCCCCGAAATCATGGCGCAGATCGTGGGCTGCCTCGAAGGCATGGGCGATGCCTGCCGCGCGCTCGATTATCCGATCGTGAGCGGCAATGTCTCGCTCTACAACGAATCCAAGGCCACGGGCGGCGGTTCGGCCATTCTGCCCACCCCGGCGATCGGCGGCGTCGGCCTGATGCTGGACCATGAAAAGATGGTCACCGTCCGTTTCAAGGCACACGGCGACGGCATCTGGCTGGTCGGCGGCGAAGGCACGCACCTGGGCCAGTCGCTGTGGCTGCGCGAGATCCACGGGCGCGAGGAAGGCGCGCCGCCGCCGGTCGATCTGGCCGACGAGCGCGCCCATGGCGAACTCGTGCGCGAATGGATCAGCGACGGGCGCGTGACGGCGGTGCACGACGTGAGCGATGGCGGCCTGCTTGTCGCTCTGGCGGAAATGGCCATGGGCAGCGGCCTTGGCTGCACGCTCGACATCCCGCTTACCGCCGCATCGGCGTTCGGCGAGGACCAGGGGCGCTACATCGTGACGGCGCGGCCCGGCGTCATGCTGGAAGGGGCGGTTCGCATCGGCACGGTCGACGGCAGCACGGTCGCGGGCGTGGAAGTGAAAGCGCTGAAAGCCGCCAACGAGGCGTTCTTCCACGACTGGATGGAAGCCTGACCCTGACGGATTGCGAGCGCGGCCGGTTTGGGGCAATCAACCCGCCGGCCGCAGCATCGACCAGAATCGCGGCCCTCCGCCCGACACCGTCCACGTGTCGATGACCTCGAAACCAAGCCTGTTGTAGATGCCGATGTTTCCTTCGGTGGCGGTTTCGAGATAGCAATCCTCCGTCCGCCCAAAGCGATCGAGACCCGCGCGGATCGCGCCGCCGCCCAGCCCCTTGCCCTGCGCCGCCGGATCGCATCCGGCGATGTGCAGATACCAGAATCGCCCGCTTGGCATGTGGCTTTCGATCGCGTGCGACACCCGGATCGCGCGCGCCACCGCCGGGCCGAGCGCGGCCAGGAAGGCGGGCGCGCCCGCAACCGTTTCCATCAGCGGCACTTTCGTTCGGCCGGGCGCACGCCACAGTGTCGCCGCGCGGCAGCCTTGGTATGCGAAGACCGTCCCCGCTCGCGCGTCGCTGGCATAGAGCAGCCGGAACAGGTGCGGCATCCGGCGCGCGCGCACGGCGGCGTCGGGGAAGATGAACGCCATCGCCGGATCGACCGCAAAGGCGCGTGCCAGCATGGCGGCTACGGGATCACGTTCCGCAAGGCTTGCTTCCTGGAACATGGTCTGGGGCTGGACCGCGATCAGGCCGCCTGCTGGGCCGCCGCCAGCAGATCGTAGGGGTCGATTCCGGCCGCGCGCCACTTGGCATGCGCTTCGGGATAGTAGCGCGCCGCGCGAATGCCGAGCATCCGGCGGGCTTCGTCCAGCGGCATCGCCAGGACATCGCGGATCGGCATTTCGGCCAGCCGTGAACACGCCTTGCCCATCTTGTGCCCTTCGCGCACCGCGCGGAAGATCGGCACCTTGACCCGGCCGCGCCGCGAAATCTCCATGGCTCCGGCATAGCCGAGGAACAGGTGCGCCAGCGCCGGTTGCTGACCATAGGTGAACGCCAGCACGCACTGTTCGCCCAGCGCATCGCGCCCATAACCGGACAGCACGTGCATCAGATCGTGCGTATCGCGCAGGCGACGCATATACCAATCGACCTGATCGTCGAACCGCGAATTGGCCGGGCGGTACTTTTCCAGTTCGTCGACCAGCCCCTGCGCCGACAGCCCCTCGCGCTCCATGAAGTCGCAATAGACCTGCCCGACAGACCCCGCCGGCAGCCTGCGCAGCGCTTCATGATCGTCGAGAATCGTGACCAGCGACGGCTCGCTCGCCCGGATACGCTGACCGCGCTCCGTCGACAGGAACGCGCGCGCGGCATCGTAGACCCCGCGCCACGGCAGCGCCTCGAAGATGGGGAACACTTCGGCGGTGTTCTCCTTGTCCTTCACCAGTTCCCGGAAATGACGCCACGCCTTCGCGAAATCGTATCGCATTTTCGGGCGGCCGGGCAGCATGAACGGAAGATCGTTGGTCCCGCGCGTCGCGGTATCGGTCATCGAGGCGGTAGCGAGCGTAGCCATTCATGCACCTGCGAGTTACTTACACCACTGTCATTTAGCAATCTTGCCTCGCTATGGCAAATAGGTTTCAAATCGACTACCTAAATTCCGACAAAATACCGGGAGGGATCGATGAAGCAACGCTGGCAGGTGCTGCTTGGCATATCGCTGGGGCTCGTGGCGCTCGCGGCAGGCCTGCTGGCCGGGCGCTCCACCACGGAAGGCTGGCAGCTTGCCGCGCGCTGGACCGCACGCGCCGGCTTTCCGCTGCTGATCCTGACCTACAGCGCATCCTCGCTGGCACGGCTGTGGCCCGGCCCGGAAACGCGGGCGCTGCTGCGCGAACGGCGTTACTGGGGCCTTGGCTTCGCCGCCTGCCACATGATCCACCTGGCGGCGCTGATCACGTTCCTGCGCCTGTCGGGCACGCAACGGCCCTTGCCGACCCTGCTGGGCGGAGGTCTGGCCTACGTGCTCCTCATCGCCATGGCGCTGACCTCCGCCGACGCCGCGATGCGCCGGCTGGGCAAGGGATGGAAGCGGCTGCACACGTTCGGCATCCACTGGTTGTGGTTCATCTTCGCCTTTTCCTACGTGGGGCGCATCGCGCGGCCGGAAACGCGGATGATCGGGCTGATCGGCGGCGGCATCGCCATCGCCGCGCTGGGCCTGCGGATCGCGGCGCGGGTCAAGACCCGCCGCCCCGCTGCCCTCAGTCGTTGACCCATTCCTCGCGCGGGATGCCGAACAGCAGCAGGATCGCGGTGAGATCGCCGCGATCAATCCAGCCATCGGCCGCCGCGCGCGCCTTGGGCTTGGCGCGATAGGCAAGGCCCCAATGCGCCGCCTCGATCATCGGGATGTCGTTGGCACCGTCCCCGGTCGCGAGGCTAGTAGCCCCCTCGCCCAGCCGCGCGGTTTCCTCCAGCAGCACGGCTTTCTTCACGCCGCTGTCGGTAATCCCGCCGACAAGCCCGCCGGTCAGCGCGCCATCGCGGATTTCCAGCCTGTTCGCCACGACGCGCTCGAACCCAAGTTGTTCGGCCACGGGATCGGCGAAGCTGTGAAAGCCGCCCGTCACCAGCACGGTGTGGCATCCCCGCGCCTTGAGCGTGGATACCAGCGTGCGCGCGCCCGGCATCGGCGCGATCCGTTCGGCAAGGCACTGGTGGATCGCGGCTTCGGGCAGATCACGCAGCAAGCCCACGCGCTCACGCAAGGCGGCCTCGAAATCCAGTTCGCCCTGCATCGCGCGCTCGGTGATCGCCGCGATCTGGTCCTTGATCCCCGCGAAATCGGCCAGCTCGTCGATGCATTCGGCCTGGATCATCGTCGAATCCATGTCCGAGACGAACAGGCGCGGCGCCGCGATCGGGTGGAGCGACAGCAGCAGGTCGCTGTCCGGAAAGTGCGCGTCGAGAATGCGGCGGACCTCGGCCGGATCGCCCTCCAGCACTTCGAGTTCGAGCACCTCCTCGCACCCTTCGAGCATTCCCGCGCCGGCCACTTCCCAACCGCGTTCCTCGATCGCTTCCATCGCGCGCGCAAGATTGTCACCAAGCGTCTCAGGCTCTGCTATCAGGCGGGCGATGAGCACCGATAATTCCCTTTCATTCCACGATAACGGCCTGGACGCTGGCGAACGATCGCCGGCCAAGCCACGGCTGGCGCTCATTGCAGGGCCGACGGCCAGCGGCAAGAGCGATCTGGCGATAAAGCTGGCGCTGCACGAACGCGCACTGGGGCGCAAGGCCGTGGTCATCAATGCCGACAGCGCGCAGGTCTATCGCGATCTCGCCGTGCTGAGCGCGCGGCCGACCGAGCAGGAGATGCAGGGCATACCCCACCGCCTGTTCGGCGCGTGGGACGGCGCGGTGGCCTGCTCCGCCGCTGACTGGGCCGACGCGGCACGCGCGGAAATCGCGCAGGCCCATGCCGACGACGCCCTGCCGATCCTGGTGGGCGGAACCGGGCTTTACATCCGCACCCTGCTCGACGGGATCGCGCCCGTGCCACCGATCGATCCCGCCGTCCGCGCGGCGGTGCGCGCGATGCCGGTCGCGCAGGCGTGGGAAGCGCTGCGCGCCGAAGACCCCGAACGCGCGGCCCGGCTGGCCCCGGCCGATACCACGCGGGTCGCCCGCGCGCTGGAAGTGGTGCGCTCGACCGGCCGCCCGCTGGCCGCGTGGCAGGCCGAACGCAGCGGTGGCATCGGCGGCACGGTCACCCTGGCCCCCGTGATCCTGCTGCCCGATCGGCAGTGGCTTTATCACCGCTGCGACCTGCGCTTCCGCCGGATGTGGCAAGGCGGCGCGATCGAGGAAGTGCGGACGCTGCTCGCGCGCGGGCTGGACCCGGCCCTGCCCGTGATGCGCGCCATCGGCGTGCCGGAAATCGCGGCGTTCGTGCGCGGCGAAAGCGATGCCGAGTCGGCCATTGCGGCGGGACAACAAGCCACGCGAAACTACGTCAAACGGCAGTTCACCTGGCTGAAACACCAGAATCCGGCGGAATGGCCCCGCCTTGCGAACGAAAATTACCTTGACAGAGGCGATATAGCAGGATTATTTCAAACATAGCTGCTTGACATGGCATTTTATATCAAGTAGCAGGCCGTCAACTGCCCGACTTGCGTCGGGTGCCCGGAAGGGAGAGACGGCCCGGCGCAGCCAGCTCTGCGCCGGGCCATAATTTTTCGGCCGACAGTGTATTTCCGGCCCCGGTCGGAGCAAGTGCCGTCCTCTTCCGGGGATGGAAAAACGATACGTTGGATTGTTCGCAGAGTTGCAAGACAGGCGAAGCTGGAACCCAGATCGCCCAACAAGGGACGAAGTACCGTGAAAACCGAGCGCAGCGGCGCGGAAATCCTGGTCGAAAGCCTGGTCGCCAAGGGTGTCGAATTCGTGTTCGGCTATCCCGGCGGTGCGGTACTCCCGATCTATGACGCGCTGTTCGGCGATGAACGCATCCGCCATATCCTCGTCCGGCACGAAGCCGGCGCCGCCCATGCGGCCGAAGGCTATGCCCGCGCCACCGGCAAGCCCGGCGTGGTGCTGGTGACGTCCGGCCCCGGTGCGACCAACGCGGTCACCGGCATCGCCGACGCGTTCATGGATTCGATTCCGCTGGTCGTCATCACCGGCCAGGTCGCCACCGCGCTGATCGGCTCGGATGCCTTCCAGGAAGCCGACACCATCGGCATCACCCGGCACTGCACCAAGCACAACTATCTGGTGAAGGACCCTTCGCAGCTCGCAGCGACGATCGACGAAGCGTTCCGCATCGCCACCGAAGGCCGCCCCGGCCCGGTCGTGATCGACATTCCCAAGGACGTGCAGGTTGCCTCGGCCACGTGGACCGAGGTCGCGCCGCAGCAGCGCAACCGCTATGCCCCGCAAACCGAAGGCAACCGGCAGGACATCGCCGAGGCCATCGCGATGATCGCGGCCGCGGAAGCGCCGATCTTCTACACCGGCGGCGGCGTGATCAATTCCGGTCCCGAAGCCACGCGCCTGCTGCGCGAGCTTCAGGCGCTGACCGGCGCGCCCGTCACCTCCACGCTGATGGGCCTGGGCGCGTTTCCGGCCGATCATCCGGCGTGGCTTGGCATGCTGGGCATGCACGGCACGTACGAGGCCAATCTGGCGATGAACCGCGCCGACCTGATCGTCGCGGTCGGTGCGCGCTTCGATGATCGCGTCACCGGGCGCCTCGATGCCTTCGCGCCCAACAGCAAGAAGATCCACATCGACATCGACCGCGCCTCGATCAACAAGACAGTGCGCGTAGACCTGCCGGTCATCGGCGATTGCGGCAAGGTGCTGGCACAGCTGATCGAGGCCTGGAAGGCTGGCGGCCACCAGAAAGCGGACCTTCAGGAATGGTACGCCCGCATCGACGGCTGGCGCGCGCGCAAGAGCCTGTCCTATCCGAAGCGCAGCAAGGATATCATGCCGCAGTTCGCGATCGAGCGCCTCTATGCGCTGACCCGTGATCGCGATCCGATCATCGCCACCGAAGTGGGCCAGCACCAGATGTGGGCGGCGCAGTACTTCCACTTCATGAAGCCGAACAAGTGGCTGACCTCGGGCGGGCTCGGCACGATGGGCTATGGCCTGCCGGCCGCGATCGGCGCGCAAGTGGGCTTCCCCGATGCGCTGGTGATCGACGTGGCGGGCGATGCTTCGATCCAGATGAACATCCAGGAACTGGGCACCGCCACGCAATACCGCCTGCCGGTCAAGGTCTTCGTGCTCAACAACGAATGGATGGGCATGGTCCGCCAGTGGCAGGAACTGACCTATGAAAGCCGCTATTCCAACTCGTACTCCGACAGCCTTCCCGATTTCGTGAAGCTGGCCGAAGCCTATGGCTGGAAGGGCATCCGCATCGAGGACGAAAGCCAGCTCGACGCCGGCATCCAGGCGATGATCGACCATCCCGGCCCGGTCATCGTCGATTGCCTCGTTGCCAAGGAGGCGAACTGCTTCCCGATGATCCCGAGTGGCGCCGCGCATACCGAGATGCTGCTTTACGGCGATGCGGTGAGCGGCACGATGGACGATGAAGCCAAGGCGCTGGTCTGACGGCGCGGACCGACGATTGCGCCCAGAGGAAAACCTTACAGTGATGAAGATCAAGGAACAGGCGTCCGAACGCCACGTCCTGACCGTCATGGTCGACAACGAAGCAGGCATTCTTGCCAAGATCGCCGGCCTGTTCACCGCGCGCGGCTATAACATCGACAGCCTGACGGTGGCGGACATCACCGACGAGCACGACGTGAGCCGCATCACCATCGTGACGCACGGCCCGCCCGAAATCATCGACCAGATCCACGCCCAGCTGGAACGGCTGGTGCCGGTTCACAAGGTGACCGACCTGACCGAGGTGGGGCCTTACGTCGAACGCGAACTGGCACTGATCAAGGTGGCCGGCACCGGCGACGCGCGCGTGGAAGCGCTGCGGCTGGCCGACGTGTTCCGCGCCAAGGTGGTGGACACCACCACGCACAGCTTCGTGTTCGAACTGACCGGCACGCCGGACAAGATCAACACGTTCGTGGGCCTGATGCGCGAACTGGGGCTGGTCGAGGTCGGCCGCACCGGCATCGTCGGCATGATCCGGGGCGCGAACGCCGCCTGAACGTCAAACCGATCCTGCAACGGACATTCTGAAGAACTACGTCACCCCGGCTTGTTTCGGGGTCCATTTTTCCCGATAGGGCGGCGCTGAACGGCCCCGATGGATGCTGAACCCGCTTCAGCATGGCGAACTGGACGAGGGAAAGCACAATGAAGGTTTATTACGACGCCGATACCGACCTGAACCTGATCACGGGCAAGAAGATCGCCATCCTGGGCTATGGCAGCCAGGGCCACGCCCACGCGCAGAACTTGCGCGATTCGGGCGTGAAGGAAGTGGCCATCGCGCTGCGCCCCGGATCGGCCAGCGCCAAGAAGGCCGAAGCCGCCGGCTTCAAGGTTCTGGCGAACGCCGATGCCGCCGCTTGGGCCGACGTGCTCATGATCCTGGCACCGGACGAACACCAGGCCGCGATCTACGCCGCCGACCTGCACGCCAACCTGAAGCCCGGTGCAGCGCTCGCCTTCGCGCACGGCCTCAACATCCACTTCGGCCTGATCGAACCGCGCGCCGACATCGACGTGATCATGATCGCGCCCAAGGGCCCGGGGCACACCGTGCGCGGCGAATACGTGAAGGGTGGCGGCGTGCCGTGCCTTGTCGCCGTGCATCAGGACACCACCGGCAACGCGCACGACATCGCCCTCGCCTATGCCTCGGGCGTTGGCGGCGGCCGTTCGGGCATCATCGAAACCAACTTCCGCGAGGAATGCGAAACCGACCTGTTCGGTGAGCAGGCCGTGCTCTGCGGCGGCGCCACCGCGCTGGTCCAGGCCGGGTTCGAAACGCTGGTGGAAGCCGGCTACGCGCCGGAAATGGCGTACTTCGAATGCCTGCACGAACTGAAGCTGATCGTCGACCTGATGTACGAAGGCGGCATCGCCAACATGCGCTACTCGATCTCGAACACCGCCGANNCTGGCCGACATCCAGTCGGGCCGCTTCGTCAAGGACTTCGTGCTCGACAACCGCGCCGGGCAGCCCGAACTGAAGGCTTCGCGCATCGCCGCCAAGCGTCACCCGATCGAGGAAACCGGCGCCAAGCTGCGCGCGATGATGCCCTGGATCGGCGCCAACAAGCTGGTCGATCAGACCAAGAACTGATGGCGAGGCACCGGGGCGCCGCCGCTGGCGCGCCCCGGCCCTTCCGGGCTTCGGTGTGCTGCCAATGCACGTATCCCAAGGGTGCGGGCACGGTCCGCACCGTTTTTATTCCACAAACATCTCCTCCATTCGACGAATGGCAATGGACCAGTAACTTCTGTCTGATTATCTCCATTCTGGAGACATCACGAAGGATAACTATCCATGGTTCGCGCACTGGCCGTTTCGGGCGGGCTGGTCCTGTGCAGCGCTCTTGGCGGGTGCGATTCCAAGCCGTCGCAACAAGCCGAGGAATCGGGCGCGAAGGCTTATGAAGCCGTCGGCGCTTTCGAAGACGCTCCCCCAAGCGCGGGCAGCGAAACGGCGGAACTTGCCGCCCCCCTGCCCGCGGCCAGCTGTGGCGCGGAAAAGGTGCAGGGTGTTCTCGGCAAGCGCGAAACGCTCGATCTCCACCTGGCGGTGCGCAAGGCGGTCAACCACGAAGTGATCCGTTGGGTTCACCCGGGTAACGTCGTGACCGAGGATTTCGCGCCCGAGCGCCTGAACGTGATGGTCAACGAGAACGGCTTGGTGGTCTCCGCGCGCTGCGGCTGAACCGCGCGGTTTGTCCGTTCAGCGCATCTTGCCGAATGCGATCCGCAGTTCGCGTACGAACGCTTCGGGCTGCTCCCATGCCGCGAAGTGCCCGCCCTTCTCCATGTCTCCCCAGTGGACGAGTTTGCGATAATGCCGTTCCGCCCACTTGCGCGGCGTGGGCAAAATCTCCTTGGGAAACGCGCTGACCGCTACGGGCAGATCGATATCCTTTGCCGCGAAACTACCAAAACTTTCCCAGTACAGACGGGCGGAGGAAGCACCGGCCGCCGGCAGCCAGTACAGCATGATATTGTCCAGAATGGCGTCGCGATCGAGCGCGTCTTCGGCCCGTCCGGCATTGTCCGTCCACGCCCACATCTTCTCGTAGATCCAGCCAGCCAGCCCCACGGGCGAATCCACCAGTCCGTATCCCACCGTCTGCGGGCGGGTCTGCTGCTGCTTCGAATAGCCCGAATCCCAGTCCTGATAGTGCTGGAGCGCGGTCAGCGCGCGGACTTCGGCGGGCGAAGGCGCTGCCAGGTCCTCGGGTTGCGGCCGGGCGATCGGCATGTTGAGGTGGATACCGGCGCATCCCTCGACCTTCTGCAGCGCGATCGCGGTCGTCACCGCCGATCCCCAGTCGCCCCCTTGCGCGAACCAGCGCGCATAACCCAGCCCGCGCATCAGTTCACCCCAGGCCCGCCCGATCCTTTCGACGCCCCAGCCAGCCTGCGTCGGCTTGCCCGAAAAACCGAAGCCCGGCAGCGCGGGAATGACGACATGGAACGCATCCTCCGCCGTGCCGCCGTGCGCTTCAGGATCGGTCAGCGCCGCAATACAGTTGCGGAACTCCAGGATCGAGCCCGGCCAGCCGTGCGTCAGCACCAGCGGCGTGGCGTTTTCGTGACGCGAACGGACGTGCAGGAAGTGGATCGACAGTCCGTCGATCCGGGCGGTGAACTGGCCGGTCGCGTTCAGCCACGCCTCGCACCGGCGCCAGTCGTACTCTTCGCGCCAGTAGCGGACCAGTTCGCGCAACGCCGCCAGCGGCGTGCCCTGCGACCAGTCGTCCACCGTTTCCCGTTCGGCCCAGCGCGTCATGTCGATCCGCCGGTGAAGGTCGTCGATCTGCGTCTGCGGAACGTGGAGCGTGAACGGTTCGATCTGCATGTGCGCGGGTATCCTCTCCTGATCGCAGGTGCAGCCCGCACCCGTCTTTCGTGCGGCATTCATTCTGGACAAGCGCTTGCGAATTGACCATAGGCTTGTGCCATGATCGCTCGGCTGGACCTTACCCTTCGACTTATTCGCCCTTGGGCGTGAGCTGACGCGTCGGTCCCACGGCGTGCGCGGCGCCCAGGGGACAGCACACCGCACGTCACATTACAGAGCCACAAGGGCTCGCAAGCTCCGAGTTTTCCCGAGATGACCATGCTGAAAGACCCTTCGGTCAAGTACCGCCCGTTTCCGCAGATCGACCTGCCCAACCGCCAGTGGCCCAGCCGCACCATCACCAAGGCGCCGCGCTGGCTTTCCACCGACATGCGCGATGGCAACCAGTCGCTGATCGATCCGATGGATGCCGACAAGAAGCAGCGCTTCTTCGATCTGCTGGTGAAGGTGGGCCTCAAGGAAATCGAAGTCGGCTTCCCCAGCGCCGGCGCGACCGAGTACGATTTCATCCGCGGTCTGGTCGACGGCGGCCACATTCCCGATGACGTGTTCGTCCAGGTACTGACCCAATCGCGCGACGACCTGATCAAGACGTCGTTCGAAAGCCTGGCCGGGGCCAAGCAGGCGATCGTCCATGTCTATAACGCGGTATCGCCGTTGTGGCGCACCGTGGTGTTCGGCATGGAGCCCGCGCAGATCAAGGACATCGCCATCGCCGGGGCCAAGAACCTGCGCGATCAGGCCGCGCGCTTCCCGCAGACCGACTGGCATTTCGAATACAGCCCGGAAACCTTCTCCACCGCCGAACTCGATTTCAGCATCGCCTGCTGCGAGGCGGTGATGGACGTGCTGCGGCCCACGCCCGAAAAACCGATCATCCTCAACCTGCCGGCCACGGTGGAAGCGGCAACGCCGAACATCTACGCCGATCAGATCGAATATTTCTGCCGCAATCTGCCGAACCGCGAGAGTGCGGTGATCTCGCTGCACACCCACAACGATCGCGGCACCGGTGTCGCGGCCGCCGAACTGGGCCTGATGGCCGGCGCCGATCGCGTGGAAGGTTGCCTGTTCGGCAATGGCGAGCGCACCGGCAACTGCTGCCTCGTCACCGTCGCACTCAACTTGTACACGCAGGGCGTTGATCCGGAACTGGATTTCTCGGACATCGACCAGGTGATCCAGACGGTCGAATATTGCAATCAACTGCCCGTGCCGGCCCGCCATCCCTATGGCGGCGAACTGGTGTTCACGGCCTTTTCCGGATCGCACCAGGATGCGATCAAGAAGGGCTTTGCCGCGCAGGAAGCGCGCAACGACCAACTCTGGGCCGTGCCTTACCTGCCGATCGACCCCGCCGATCTCGGCCGCAGCTACGAAGCGGTGATCCGCGTCAACTCGCAATCCGGCAAGGGCGGCTTCGCCTGGGTGCTGGAACAGGACCAGGGCCTCAAGCTGCCCAAGAAGATGCAGGCGCACTTCAGCCGGCACGTGCAGGAACTGGCGGATGAAGTTGGCCGCGAACTGCAGGCAGGCGACATCTGGGACGTGTTCCGCAAGGTCTATCGCCTTGAGTCCCCGCAGCACTTCCAGCTTGTCGACTATGAGGAATCGCGCGCGCCCGATGGCACCCGCGTGTTCGCCGGCAAGATCGAGATCGACGGCCAGATCCAGACCGTCAGCGGGCGCGGCAACGGCCTCATTTCCTCGGTGGTGGCTACGCTGCGCGAGGGGTTCGGCGTGGACATCGAGATTCGCGATTATTCCGAACACGCCATGGGCAGCGGCACCAATGCGCGCGCAGCGGCCTATGTCGAATGCGCGCTGCCCGACGGGCGCGTGATCTGGGGTGTGGGCATCGACGAGGACGTGGCCACGGCCAGCGTCCGCGCCATTCTCAGCGCGGCCAACACCGCGCGCTGATAGCGTTTCACCGATCGGTTAAAATTCCGAGGGCATCCCCCTTGCCGCTCTTGCTTCTTGTGTGGCCTGCTCCATAGTTCGGTGCAGGCCCGCAAGAGGCCGTGCATTTGGGAGCCGACATGCCTGAAGCGATTCTGGAACCTGATCTTCCGATCATCGACCCGCACCATCACCTGTGGGATCTGTCGCCGCTTCTGGCCGCCTTTCCGGAACCGCATCACCCGTTCATCCAGGCGGCGGCGCTTTCCCCGCTCTACGTGTTCGATCATCTGCGCGCCGATGCGCAGAGCGGGCATCGCGTGGTAGGCACCGTCTATATGGAATGCGGCGCGTTCTATCGCGCCGACGCCCGCGCAGACTTGCGCCCCGTGGGCGAAGTGGAATTCGTCAACGGCGTCGCCGCGCAAAGTGCCAGTGGCATTTATGGCGATCTGCGCGCCTGCGCCGCGATCATCGGCCACGCCGACCTGACGCTGGGCGATGCGGCGCAACCCGTGCTCGAAGCGCTTGCGGCAGCCGGCAACGGCCGCTTTCGCGGCATCCGCCACCAGGGGGCGTGGGATGCCGACCCCGAGGTGCTCGGGCCGCCGTTCCACGCCCCGCCCGGCCTGCTCGCCAGCGATGCCTTCCGCGCCGGTTTCCGCCACCTCGCCCCGATGGGGCTGACGTTCGATGCCTGGGTGCTGGAACCGCAATTGCAGGACGTGATCGATCTGGCGCGCGCCTTTCCCGATACCACCATCGTGCTCGATCACTGCGGCACGCCGCTCAACATTGCCAGCTATCGCGGCAAGCTGCCGGACCGGTTCGATACCTGGCGGTCGGCCATCCGCACGCTGGCCGAATGCCCGAACGTGTCGATCAAGCTCGGCGGCCTTGCCATGGCCTTCTGCGGGATGCCCGAGGAAGGGCCGGCCAAGGGCTTCTCTTCGATCGCGCTCGCCGCGATGTGGCGGCCCTATATCGAAACCTGCATCGATGCGTTCGGGCCGCACCGCGCCATGTTCGAAAGCAACTTCCCGGTCGACAAATGGGGCGCTGACTACGTGACTCTCTGGAACGCGTTCAAGCGCCTGTCCGCCGGCGCTTCGGCGGCGGAAAAGCGCGCGCTCTTTGCCGGAACCGCCGCGCGGGTTTACGGGATCGAAGACGTCCTGCCGACCGGCTGAACGCCACGCCCGCGCGAACCTTTGACTTGACGCGCGCGACTGCATATGCAGCCGTTAATCGATCGATTAAACGAATTGCGAGAGAGCTGATCCATGCCGTTGCCCGCCCTGTTCCAGAACCTGCGCCTCCCCGTCATCGCTTCGCCGCTGTTCATCATTTCCGGGCCGGAGCTGGTGATCGCCCAGTGCAAGGCGGGCGTCGTCGGCAGCTTCCCCTCGCTCAACGCCCGGCCGATCAGCCAGCTTGACGAATGGCTGCACCAGATCACCGAGGAACTCGCCGCGCACAACCGCGCCCATCCCGATCGCCTGGCCGCTCCGTTCGCGGTGAATCAGATCGTCCACCGCACCAACAACCGCCTCGATGAAGACATGGCGTTGTGTGAGAAGTGGCAGGTGCCGATGCTCATCACCTCGCTCGGCGCGCGCGAGGACGTCTATCAGGCGGCGCACCGCTGGGGCGGCATCGTGCTGCATGACGTCATCAACGACATGTTCGCGCGCAAGGCGATCGAAAAGGGCGCGGACGGGCTGATCCCGGTGGCGGCCGGCGCGGGCGGCCACGCCGGCGCGCAGTCCCCCTTTGCGCTGGTGCGCGAAATCCGCAGCTGGTTCGATGGCCTGATCGCGCTGTCGGGCGCCATCGCCCACGGCAATTCGGTGCTGGCAGCGCAGGCGCTGGGCGCCGACTTCGCCTATATCGGCTCCGCGTGGATCGCCACGCACGAAGCACGCGCGATCGATGCCTACAAGCAGGCCATCGTCGACAGTTCGGCCAGCGACATCGTCTATTCCAACCTGTTCACCGGCGTTCACGGCAACTATCTGCGCAGCTCGATCCAGAACGCCGGCCTCGATCCCGACAACCTGCCTGTCAGCGATCCGTCGAAGATGAACTTCGGTTCGGGCGGGAACACCGACGCCAAGGCATGGAAGGATATCTGGGGTTCGGGCCAGGGCATCGGCGCGGTCAAGGCCGTCGAATCCGTGGCCGAGCGCGTCGCCAGGCTGGAACAGCAATACAAGGCGGCGGCCAGCGCCTTGGCGGCGAACACCGCACCATTCCTGTCCTGACTTTCACGCGGCGGTCCCGCTCCACAGGAAATCGGCCATCCTGTCGAGGTGGCTGAAATCCAGAGCGGGATCGCGGCGGTTGAGTGGCGCCCCGCGCCATCGCGCGGGATCCAGCAGACGGCGACGCAACGCGCGCTGCAGCAGGTCGAAACGCATAAGCGCCTCGATATCCGCCCGGTCGCCATGCCGGGCACGCACCTTGCGCCAATGGAACTCGATCTGGCCGGCCCGGTCGACCACCACCTCGTTATAGCGCCGGTGCGGCCCGCGATGCAGCGGGAGGCCGATCCTTTGCGCGGCACGTTCGGTCGCAGGCAATAGCAAGCCGTTGCGGCGGAAATCCTCGAAGCCGAGCCGGTCCGATCCCAGATACCGGATCATACCCTCCAGCGAGCGCTGCCCCAGCAACTGGCGGGGCAGAAGATGGTGCCGCTGAAGGCCGGGCGCATAGCCGGGAAGGCCCGGTGAATTGACCAGCCGGAACGGCAATGCCGGACGCGTCAGCGGCACCGCACCAGGAGCTTGTCGCTGCCATCGGGCTCGATGCGCACCGCGCCGCCGCCTGGCAGCAAGGCATCGCAAGGCCCGTCCACGCGCCCATGCGCGACCAGCCAGTCCGTGAGCCGCACCGCCACGCGTGCATCCTGATCGGCCGAAACGCCAGGCCGCGGACGCAACGCGAACTCCTGCCCTGTCAGGAACGCCAGCCCCTCGCTGGCAATGCCGCCATCCCGCCCCCGGTGCAGCGCCGTCAATGCCAGAGCGGGGAACGGCCCCCCCGCAAGCCACGCGCCGCAAGCCTCGGTGAACCACGCCGGCGACATGACCGTGCGGGCGGGACACCATGCCACCGCCCGCAATCCCGGCAGGGTGGTCAAATCGATAAGCAGGTCCGCCATTACCCGAAGCACAGGCAACAACCGTCCGGCACCCGCCAGGTGCGGCGACGGAAGGAGATCGACGGCGTACAGTGCATCTACGTCCAGGTCTTGCGGCAGCTCCACCCGATGCACCAACCCGTCAATATGGAGCGCCTGGGCTGGGGATAAATGCCCCATGTCGAAGGTCAGCCCCTCGTGCAGCAGTTCCACGATGCCGGCATGCTCATCGGACCAGTTGGAAACGGAAAAACGCCCGTGCAGTGCCGAGATATCCGCGATCTGCCCCGCGTCGGGCCGTGCTTCCGGGTCGAACAGCAGCGCGGCAAGCCGGCTTTGGCCCTTCGTTCGCTCACCCGTCAATGCCTGCTCTCCCGCACACCCTGCACCAAAGCGATGGTATCACCGCACCACGGCGGGTCCATCCCGACTTAGGACCGACTTGGACAGCATCGCGGCAGGGCAGCGGCCTTCAGAATATCCCCATCTCCAGCCCCCGTGACAGCGCTTCTCCCAGCGCCCCGGCCGCTTCGAGGTGTTCGGGCGGCACGGTCTTCAACGCCTGGATGCGTTCCGGCGTCTGCGCATCGAGCAGGACAGTGATAGGATCGGCCACGCGGCGCAGCCGCCAGCCGGTGGCGATCCGGTCGATCTGCCGCCGCGCGCCTTCCCCGTCCGATCCGGCGGCGATGATCGTGGCATAGGGCCGCCCCTCGATCCGGCCCAGCAGCGGGTAATAGGCGCAATCGAAAAACTCCTTCATCGCGCCGGTCATCGCCCCCAGATTTTCCGGGCAACAGAACAGATAGCCGCCGGCATCCAGCAGCATGTCGGGCACGGCGTCGGCTGCGGCGATCAGACGAACCGGCCCGCCGCGCGACGCGCCGCCATACGCGGCGTGC
>NZ_DDFB01000147.1:0-30622 GCF_002336885.1 Novosphingobium sp. UBA1939
CTGCGCCTGCCGGCGGGCACCGCGGCGGAAAGCTGGCCGGAATTCGCGCAAGGGTTGTTCGAAGTGCAGGACACGGGCAGCCAGCTCGCCTGCGCGGCGCTGGCGGTCCAGCCGGGCGAAAGCGTGATCGACCTGTGCGCGGGCGCCGGCGGCAAGACGCTGGCGCTGGCGGCGGCGCTGGAGAACCGCGGGCATCTGCTGGCCTGCGATATCGACCGGCCGCGCCTGTCACGCTTGCCCGAACGCGCGGCGCGCGCGGGAGCGATCGCGGAAACGCGGCTGCTCGATCCGGACCGCGAAGCGGCGATGCTGGCGGACTGGGCGGGCAGGGCGGATGCCGTGCTGATCGATGCGCCCTGTTCGGGCACGGGCACCTGGCGGCGCAATCCCGAGGCGCGCTGGCGGTTGTCGCCCAACGCGATCGCACGGTACGCGGCGACGCAGGCGCGCTTGTTGCGCGTGGCGGCCGATCTGGTGCGTCCGGGCGGACGGCTGACCTATATCGTCTGTTCGCTGCTCGATGCCGAAGGCGCGGACGGGGTGGCTGCGTTCCTGGCCGAAAGGCAGGACTGGCGGTCCGATCTCCCGACGATGCCGGCCGGGCGGGCACGGGGGGCGGGATGGCGCCTCACGCCGGCACATGACGGGACCGACGGGTTTTTCTTCTCGACGCTTCGCCGCCTATGATAGATGATATGGCCATGACCGCCGGATCACCACGCCCTGGCTCCCGGCTGAAGGAGTTTGTGATGCGCTACACACCCGTTGCCCTTGCCCTTTCGTTGCTTGCCGGCGTCACCGGAAGCATGGGAACGGCAAAGGTGACCGAGGCGATCGACCCCCGGGCGCAGGCGTTGCTGGACGCGGGGCGCAAGGCGCTCACGGCGGGCGACGTTGAAGGGGCGACCAACAGCTTCGAGGCCGCGCTGGCGGTCGATCCGGGCAACACCGGCACGTTCGTGGCGCTGGCCGATGCCGCACGGCGCAGCGGGATGCAGGGCAAGGCGATCCATTACTACCGGCTGGCGCTGTCGCGCGATCCCAACAACCTGGCCGCCATTTCGGGCGAAGGCGGCGCGATGGTGGAGAAGGGCGCCGTCGACAAGGCGCGGCGCAACCTGTCGCGGCTGGAAGGGCTGTGTGGCAAGACCTGCGCCGAGACCGAGGATCTGGCCGCCGTGATCGCCAAGGGACCGGCACCGAAGGTGGTTTCGGCCGAGGCGATCAAGCCCCAGCCGACGGTGGAATCGAACTGACGCAGCCCCGTCGGCGCGTCAGATAAGGTCGCGGAATTCTTCCAGAACCTGACGGTAGACGCGCTTCTTGAACGGCACGATCACGTCCGGCAGCAGTTCCGGATCGATCCATTTCCATTCGCGGAATTCCGCGTGTTCGTGCGCGTCCAGCCGTACGTCCTGATCCTGGCCGATGAAACGCAGCAGCAGCCATTTCTGCCGTTGCCCGCGATAGCGGCCCTTCCAGATCTTGCCGAGCAGTTCATCGGGCAGGTCGTAGAAGTATTCCTCGCGGCTTTCCGCGATGACCGTCACCAGATCGGGTGTGAGGCCGGTTTCCTCGCCCAGCTCGCGCAGCGCGGCGGGATGCAGTTCCTCGCCGTCGTCGATGCCGCCCTGCGGCATCTGCCAGGCTTCCCCCGCCCGTTCATCGATGCGCCGGCCCACGAAAACCTGACCATGCGCGTTGACCAGCATCAGGCCAACGCAGGGGCGGTAGGGAAGCCCCGCAAACTCTTCGTTCATTTCAACCTTTCCAGCAGCAGGCGGACCGCCTCGAAGATGGACCGCATGTCAGCCTGCGCGCTCGGCAGTGCCTTGCGGATCTGCGTGAACCCGTGGATCGTACCCTTCATTTCCAGGAAGATTACGTCCGATCCGGCGAGGATCAACTGAGCGCCATAGACCCGGCCGCTATCGCGAATCGGATCGAGACCTGCGGTGACCAGCACCGTGGGCGGCATGTTCGAGTGGTCGCCGTAGAGCGGATAGGCGCGCTTGTCACCCGGTACGGCGCGATAGCCATCGGCGAACCATTCCATCGTGTCCTTCGTCAGCAGGAAACCGTCGGCGAAGGAGAGGAACGAGTCGTGGTCGGGCCGGTCGTCGCTGAGCGGATAGATCGGCACCTGGATGACCACTGGAACAGCGGCGGGCTTTTCCTGCAGCGCCTGGGTGGTGACGATGGTGAGGTTGCCACCGGCCGAATCGCCCATGGGAATAAGGCCGGTGAACGTGCGACCGAGTTCCGCCGGGCTGCCGGCGACCCACCGCGTCGCGGCTTCGCAATCGTCGGGCGCGGCGGGGAAGGGGGCTTCGGGCGCGAGGCGATAATCCACCGCGACGACCGGCAGGTCCAGTTCGGCGGCGATTTCGGTGCAGAGGCGGTGGTGGGTTTCGAGATCGCCGATGACGAAGCCGCCACCGTGATAGAACATCACGACCGGGCCGGGTTCGCGCGTGTCGCGCGCGTCGTAGAAGCGCAGCGGGATCGGGCCGGCCGGGCCGGGGCAGGTCAGATCGCGGATCACCGCCAGATCGCGCGGGTCCTGCTCCGCCAGTTCCTGCATGGCCAGATAGCTGGCGCGCGCGGCTTCCAGCCCCAGCTGGCTCATCGGCGGGGCACCGGTGCCGTTGAGGTAATCGAGGAAACCCTTCACGTCGGGCCGGACGAAGTGCTGCGGGCGGTCGATCGTCTCACTGTCTGACATGGCTGCGGGTTCCTCTTCCGGTTGCCGGTGCGGCGGGTGGCGTTCCCGGTCCATTTGAGATCGGGAATCGTTTTTCGCCATCATGCCTAAGTCTGCTTTTGCAACTTGACTAGCGTCTCCGATGGGAATCAAGGACGTTCCAGCGTTTCGCGTCGAAGAGATTTTCTTCTTTGCGTGCGGATTGATGGAGACATAGGCGGATCGTGCTGCCAGAGCGCGGTTGCGCAGACGAGGAAGAGAATGGTTACAGCACTTGCAGAAGGTCCGGACGCCCTGACTGGCGGGACCACGCCCGCCGCACCCGAAGCGGTCGTCGTGCGCTTCGCGGGCGATTCCGGCGACGGGATGCAGCTTACCGGCGGTCAGTTCACGCTGTCGACCGCGCTGGCGGGCAACGATCTGGCGACGTTCCCGGACTTTCCGGCCGAAATCCGCGCGCCGCAGGGCACGCTGTTCGGCGTTTCCGCCTTCCAGATCAATTTTGGATCGACCGAGATCGAGACCGCGGGCGACGCGCCCGACGTGCTGGTGGCGATGAACCCGGCCGCGCTCAAGACCAATGTCGGCCAGTTGAAGGCCGGCGGCCTGATCATCGCGGACACCGGCGAATTCAACAAGCGCAACCTTGAAAAGGCGAAGTACGACCAGAACCCGCTCGAGGACGGCAGCCTCGAAAAGTGGCAGCTTCTGGCGTTCGACATTTCGGCGCTGACGCTCGAAGCGGTCAAGCCGTTTGGCCTGGGCAACAAGGAAGCCCTGCGCTGCAAGAACATGTGGACGCTGGGCCTTGCCCTGTGGATGTTCGATCGGGACCGCAAGCCGCTGATCGACTGGCTGAACGCCAAGTTCGCCAAGGCCCCGGTCTTGGCCGAAGCCAACATCGCCGCGCTTAACGCCGGCCATGCCTATGGCGAGACGGCGGAACTCGCCGGGCCGCTCAAGCAGTATCACATCGCGCCGGTGGAAACCGCCCCGGGCCTCTATCGTACGGTGACGGGCGCGGAAGCGGTGAGCCTGGGCCTCGTGGCCGGGGCGCAGCTTGCGGAATTGCCGATGTTCTTTGGCGGCTATCCGATCACGCCGGCTTCGGCGATCCTGCACAATCTGGCCAAGCTCAAGGAATTTGGTGTCACCACCTTCCAGGCGGAAGACGAGATCGCCGCGATCGCTTCGGCCATCGGCGCGTCCTATGCGGGCCAGCTTGGCGTCACCTCGTCGTCCGGCCCCGGCATCGCGCTGAAGGGCGAGGCGATGGGCCTTGCCATCATGACCGAGCTGCCGCTGGTCATCGTCAATTCGCAGCGCGGCGGTCCTTCTACCGGCTTGCCGACCAAGACCGAGCAGTCGGATCTCTACCAGGCCGTCTATGGCCGCAACGGCGATGCGCCGATGCCGGTGATCGCGGCGCGTTCGCCGGCCGATGCCTTCGACTGCGCGATCGAGGCGTGCCGCATCGCGGTGGAATACATGACGCCGGTGATGCTGCTGACCGATGGCTATATCGGTAACGCCGCCGAGCCGTGGAAGGTGCCCGATCCGGCCAGCTACACGCCGTTCCCGGCGAAGTTCCTCGAAGAGAAGAACGGCCCGGATGGCGAACTGCTGCCCTTCGCGCGCGACGAAAAGGGCGCACGTCCGTGGATCAAGCCGGGCACGCCGGGCCTGATGCACCGCATCGGCGGCATCGAGAAGAACCCCGGCACCGGCAACATCGATTATTCGCCGGCCAGCCACCAGACCATGACCGACGCGCGCAAGGCCAAGGTGGACGGCATCGCCCACGGCATTCCGCAGCAGGACGTTACGCTCGGCACCGAAGGCGGCAAGCTGGTGGTCGTCGGCTGGGGATCGACCTTCGGGCCGATCCATCAGGCCGTGCGCCGCGCGCGCGCCAGGGGGCTGGATGTCTCGCACGTCCATGTCCGCCATGTCTGGCCGCTGCCGACCAACCTGGGCGACCTGCTCGGCCAGTACGAGAACATCCTGGTGCCCGAGATGAACACCGGCCAGTTCAAGACCGTGCTGCGCGACCAGTTCCTGCTGGACGCGAAGCCGCTCAACAAGACGAGTGGCCAGCCGTTCACCATCGCCGAAATCGAAGCCGCGATCGAAGGAGCGCTGGCATGAACGACATGACCCCCATCAAGACCACGCTCAAGGACTGGGAAACCGATCAGGAAGTGCGCTGGTGCCCCGGTTGCGGTGACTACGCGATCCTGAAGGCGGTGCAGCGCACGCTGCCCGAGATCGGTGCGGACCCCGCCAAGACCGTGTTCGTTTCCGGGATCGGTTGCTCCAGCCGCTTCCCCTACTACGTGGAAAGCTATGGCTTCCACACGATCCACGGCCGCGCCCCCGCGTTCGCGACCGGAATCAAGCTGGCCAATCCCGAACTCGACGTGTGGCTGGTCACCGGCGATGGCGATGGCATGTCGATCGGCGGCAATCACACGATGCACATCCTGCGGCGCAACGTGAACACGCAGATCCTGTTGTTCAACAACGAGATCTATGGCCTCACCAAGGGCCAGTATTCGCCCACCAGCCGCGAAGGCACGCATTCGCCGACCACGCCGCTCGGCTCGGTCGACCGCCCGGCGCTGCCCTGCGCGTTTGCGCTGGGCGCGGGCGCGCGCTTCATTGCGCGGGCCTATGACGTGTCGAAGGACCTGTCCTCGGTGCTCAAGGCCGCGCACGGCCATCAGGGTGCGGCGTTCGTGGAGATTTTCCAGAACTGCATCGTTTATAACAAGGACCGCTTCGACGATTTCACCGCCAAGGGCGTGGCCGACCAGAACCAGCTTTGGGTAAAGGACGGCGAGCCGATGCTGTTCGGCAGCGAGAAGAGCGGCGGCGTGAGAGGCATCGCGCTCGACATGGATACGCTGAGCCTCAAGGTCGTCGACGTGGTCGATGGCGATTGGCAGGCGGCGGGCGTGATCGTGCACAACGTGAAGAACCGGGCGATCGCGCACATGCTGGTAGAGATGCCGTTCGGGCCGTTCCCGATGGCGCTGGGCGTGATCTACGACGATCCCCGCCCGACCTACGAAGCGACCGTGCTGGCGCAGGACGCGCAGGCGCGGGCGGGCAAGAGCGCCAACCTCGCCAAGCTGCTCGCCAAGGGCCAGACCTGGACGGTCGACGCCTGAATCGCGCGAACGGGCCGGCAGGGCAGCGTTGGACAACCTGACCCATAGCCTTGTCGGCTGGGCGCTAGCCGAAACCGGGCTGAAGCGCCGCACGCGCAAGGGGTTGGCCGCCACGGTGCTGGCGGCCAACCTGCCCGATATCGATGTGTTCTTCGGCTGGGCGCCGTGGCCGCCGCTGGCGATGCACCGCGGCTTCACCCACGGCCTGATCGGCGGCGTGCTGGTGCTGCCGCCGGTGTTGGCGATCCTGCTGTGGCTGCTGGACCGCTGGCAGGCGCGGCGGGGACGACTGGCAGACGATAGCCCGCCGATGCGCTTCGGCTGGCTGCTGGCGCTGTGCTGGATCGGCGCGTTGACCCACCCTCTGCTTGATCTGCAGAACGTCTATGCGATCCAGCTGCTTTCGCCGGCGAGCGCGCGCTGGTTCCATACCGACGGGTTGTTCATTATCTCGCCCTGGCTGCTGGCGATGCTGGGGCTGGGCATCTGGCGTGCCCGGCGGACCGGAAACGATCGCCCGGCGATCCTGGCGCTGGCGGGAACCGCGCTGTTCATTGGCGGCAACATTGCCATTTCCGCACTGGCGTGGGCCGCGCCGACGCGCGATGCGCCTTATGCCACGCCGGACCGGATCTTCGCCGCGCCCGAGCCGCTGCTGTTCTGGCGGCGCGATGTGGTCTGGCGACAAGACGGCTTCATCGTGCAGGGGCGCTATGATCCGTTGCGCCGCCTTGAGGGGCTGGTGGACTTCGGCGCGCCGATGGCCGACCGGATGCAGGAGCCGCTTGTCCGCCGCGCGGCGCAGGCCACGGCGCCGGCACGCAAGTTCCTGGCCTGGTCGCAAATGCCGGTGGCGCGCGTGGAACAAGGGCGCTGCCGTGCGGTGGTGACGTTTGGCGATGCCCGCTTCACCGGCCCCGCCATGAGCCGCAACTTCAACATCGTTGTCACGCTGCCCGTGGACGGAGCCGGGTGCGGGGGCGGATGACGTCTGCCCTTTGGGGCTGCTTCCGGATGACCGGGCGGGTCCGCTAGGATGGTCCCCCGCATGAAGGACTGCGCATTTTCATGAAACCACCCGTCATTGTCTGGCTGCGTCGCGACCTGAGGCTGGCTGATCAGGCGGCGTTCCACGCGGCGGCGGCGGAAGGGCCGGTGATCCCGGTCTATGTACTGGACGATGAGACGCCGCGCCACCGGCGCATGGGCGCTGCGTCGCGCTGGTGGTTGCACCACAGCCTCGCCAGCCTGGACGCGGACTTGCGCGCGCGGGAGTCGCGGCTGGTGCTGCGGCGGGGGCGCTGCGAGGACGTGCTGGCGGCGCTCGCCGCGCAAACGGGCGCCGTGCGGGTTCACGCCTTGCATCATTACGAGCCGTGGTGGCGCAATGCGGAGCGCGCGGTGGCGCAGCGACTCGATCTGGTGCTCCATCACGGCAATTACCTCGCCCCGCCGGGATCGGTGCGAACCGGGGCAGGGCAACCCTATCGCATCTATACCCCGTTCTGGCGCGCGCTGACCGAACAGATGCCACCGCCCGCGCCGCTCCCCGCGCCCGAAACTCTGCCCGCACCGGAGGCTTGGCCGGAAAGCGACGCGCTGGCCGACTGGGCATTGCTGCCGGTTGCCCCGGACTGGGCAGAAGGATTTCGCGCCGAATGGACGCCGGGCGAGTCCGGCGCGCGCGACCGGCTGGCGGCGTTCGCCGATCGCGCGCGGCGCTATGCCGAACGGCGCAACCTGCCCTCGGTGGAGGCGACATCGCGGCTTTCCCCGCACCTGCATTTCGGGGAGATATCGCCGGCGACAATCTGGCATGCGGTGCGCGACGCGGGCGGATCGGTCGGCACGTTCCTGGGGGAAGTGGGCTGGCGCGACTATGCGCAGAACGTGATTCTCCAGTTCCCGGACTACGGCGCCCGCAACGCGCGCGCGCCGTTCGATCAGATGGCATGGCGCACCGGGCCGGAGGCGGACCGCGATTTCCGCGCCTGGTGCCAGGGGCGCACCGGCTATCCCATCGTCGATGCCGGGATGCGCGAGCTGTGGGCTTCGGGCTGGATGCACAACCGCGTGCGGATGATCGCGGCCAGCTTCCTGATCAAGCATTTGCTGATCGACTGGCGGCGCGGCGAACAGTGGTTCTGGGATACGCTGGTCGATGCCGACTATGGCTCCAACGCGGTCAACTGGCAGTGGAGCGCGGGCACAGGCGTCGATTCCAACATGTTCGTGCGGATCATGGCCCCGCTGACGCAATCGCCCAAGTTCGACGCGGGGGATTATATCCGGCGCTGGGTGCCCGAACTGGCGGGCGTGCCCGATCCCCTTATCCACGATCCGCCGGTGCGGCCCGGCGGCTACCCGGCGCCGATCATTGGCCACGCTGCCGGGCGCCAGCGCGCGCTGGAAGCCCATGCGGCTTTGAAGACGATCTGATCCTTTCTCGCGCCGGTCGGGATTGCGGTCCCGATATCAACCGCGCATAGTATCGCCATGAACGCGCAAACACCGGTACGAGGTGGGCATCTGGTGGCGGGGGGCCGGTCGATGACCGCCGGCACGGGGCTGCTGGCACGGCTCATCACCGGATCGATGAGCCGCCTGCTGGACCGGATCGATACCGGGCTGGCGGAAGGATCGCTGCTGGCCCGTCTGCCCGATGGTTCCACCCGCTTGTTCGGCGCGCGTGCGCCGGGCTACGCGGCGGAAATCACGCTGCATGACTGGCGCGGATTGCTGCGGCTTGCGACGGCGGGCTCGGTCGGCTGGTATCAGGCCTGGGAAGCCGGCGAATGGGAAAGCCCGGACCCGGTAGCCCTGTTCGCACTGTTCATGCGCAACGCAAAGGCGATGGGAGACATGGCGCGCGCGAAGGGGCCCTGGCGCTGGGCCGGCCGCGTGCTGCACGCGTTGCGCCGCAACAGCCGCAAGGGCGCGCGGCTGAACATTTCCGCGCACTACGATCTCGGCAACGATTTTTACGCCTGTTGGCTCGATCCATCGATGAGCTATTCCAGCGCGCTGTGGGCCGGGCTTGCGCCCGATGCCGACCTGGAAACCGCCCAGGTCCACAAGGTCGATCGGCTGGCGGAACGGCTGCATCTTGCGCCGGGGGCGAGCGTACTGGAGATCGGTTGCGGCTGGGGTTTCCTCGCCCGTCGGTTCGCGCAGGCCCACGGAGCGCGGGTCGTCGGCATCAGCCTGTCGGACGAGCAACTGGCCTGGGCGCGCGAACGGGCTGTGCCCGGCACCGATTATCGCCATCAGGACTATCGCGACGTCGATGGGCAATTCGATGCGATCGCCAGCGTGGAGATGGTCGAGGCGGTGGGCCGGCGGTTCTGGCCATCGTGGTTCGATTGCATTGCCCGCCATCTGAAACCCGGCGGACGCGCGGCCATCCAGTTCATTGCGATCCGCGACGATCTGTTCGATGCCTATGCCGCCAGCGCCGATTTCATTCAGGCCTACGTATTCCCCGGCGGTCTGCTGATCCGCGAGAGCGCGTTCCGCGCGCTGGCCGCAGAACGCGGATTGGCGTGGGAGGACCGGCAGGATTTCGGCGCGGACTATGCCCGCACGCTGCGCCTGTGGCGCGAGGCGTTCGACCGTGCCGTGGAGGAAGGGCGCCTGCCGCCGGCGTTCGACGCCCGTTTCGTGCGCCTGTGGCGCTATTACCTGATGTATTGCGAGGGCGGCTTCCTGGGCGGCGGAATTGACGTCAGCCAGGTTACGCTGGTGAAGCGGGGCTGAAGGATCAGGCTTCCACGCGCTCGCGATGTGGGCTGTCGTGGGTTTCCTGCGCCAGCGCCACAATCCGCCCGGCGACCACGTCCGGCGCTTTCACCGAATTGGGGTCTTCACCCGGATAGGCGCGAGCGCGCATCTTCGTGCGCGTGGCGCCTGGATCGAGCACGGTGACGCGAATGTTCGAGATCGCCCGGACTTCCTGCGCGTAGGATTCCAGCAGGTTGTCGAACGCCGCCTTGGAGGCGCCATAGGCGCCCCAGTAGGCGCGGGGTTTCGCGCCCACGCTGCTGGTCACGCCGATGACGCGGGCGTTGCCGCTGCGTTTCAGCATGGCGTCGAAGCCGGCGATCAGCGCCTGCGTGGCCATCACGTTGAGCGTCATGGCCAGGTTGAACTCGCGCGGATCGATCTGCCACACGGGCGTCAGCGTGGGCAGTGTGGCGGCGTTGATGACCAGGATGTCGAGCGCGCTCCAGCGGCTGGAGATGGCCGTGGCGAGCCGCGCGATGCCTTCGGGTTCGGTCAGATCGACCGGCGCGATCGTGGCACTGCCGCCGGCCTGGAAGATTTCCTCCTCGACCTGCTCAAGCTCCTTGGCCGATCGCGCGACGAGCACCACATGCGCGCCGGCGGCGGCCAGGGCGCGCGCGGTTTCCGCGCCGATGCCCCGGCTGGCGCCCGTGACCAGCGCGACCTGCCCCGTCAGGGGGCCGCTGCCCTGCGTCATTCAGGCGACCTTTCCGACCGGCAGGGGCAGTTGATCGGTGGCGTCGCGATCGCCCACGTCGGTCAGCCGCGTCGGGTAATCGCCGGTGAAGCAGGCATCGCAATACTGCGGGCAGCCGTTGTTGCGCTGCGCTTCGCCCACCGCGCGGTAAAGCCCGTCGATCGAGACGAAAGCCAGGCTATCGGCCTGGATGAAATCGGCCATCGCCGGTACGTTCATGCGCGCGGCGAGCAGCTTCGACCGTTCCGGGGTATCCACGCCATAGAAGCAGGAGTGTTCCGTCGGTGGGCTGGCGACGCGCATGTGCACTTCGCTGGCACCGGCATCGCGCATCATCTGCACGATCTTCATGCTGGTGGTGCCGCGCACGATCGAATCGTCGATCAGCACGATCCGCTTGCCTTCCACCAGGGCACGGTTGGCGTTGTGCTTGCGCTTCACGTCGGCATGGCGCGCGCCATCCGACGGCTGGATGAAGGTGCGGCCGACATAGTGCGAGCGGATGATGCCCAGCTCGAACGGAATGCCGGACTGCTGCGCGTAGCCAAGCGCGGCCGGTACGCCGCTGTCGGGCACGGGGATCACCAGATCGGCATCAGCGGGGCTTTCGATGGCGAGCTGCGCGCCGATCGCCTTGCGCACCTGATAGACCGAACGGCCGCCCATCAGCGAATCCGGACGGCTGAAATAGACGTGCTCGAAAATGCACGGGCGGGCGCTGGTGTTGCCGAACGGACGGTGGCTTTCGATCGCGCCGTCATGCGCCACGCGGATCAGTTCGCCGGGATCGACTTCGCGCACGAAGTCCGCACCCACCACGTCGAGCGCGACGGTTTCGCTGGCGAAGACCACCGCATCGCCGATCTTGCCCATCACCAGCGGGCGGATACCCAGCGGATCACGGCAGGCGATCATGCCGGCCGGTGTCATGCAGATCAGCGAATAGGCGCCTTCGACCAGCCGCAGCGCATCGACGAAGCGATCGAGCAGGGTGGGATAGCGGCTGGTGGCGACGAGGTGGATGATGACTTCGGTGTCGGAGGTCGACTGGAAGATCGCGCCTTTGCGCACGAGGTCGCGCTTCAGGTACATCGCGTTGGAGATGTTGCCGTTGTGCGCGATGGCGAAGCCGCCCGTGGCAAGATCGGCGAACAGCGGCTGCACGTTGCGCAGGCCCGAACCGCCCGTGGTCGAATAGCGGACGTGGCCCGCGGCCGTGGAGCCGGGCAGTTCCGCCAGCGCCTGTTCGCTGGAAAAGTTCTGCGCAACGTGGCCGATGCCACGGCGGGAATAGAATTCCTGGCCATCGAAGCTGGTGATGCCCACCGCTTCCTGCCCGCGATGCTGAAGGGCGTGCAGCCCTAGCGCAACCATCGCGGCCGCATCGCGCGTGCCGATTACGCCGAAGATGCCGCACTCTTCGCGCAGCTTGTCGCCATCCACGTCCCAGGGTGCGTGGTCATGTGTAAGATCGGTGAAAGTCATGGGTCCTCGAGGACTCGTCACGAGGGCGCAACAGCGCCGGCCAGCGAAGGCGCCCATGTGGCCCCGATTGCCCCGGAACGCAAGGGGCGGGCACGACATTCGCGCCAGGTTGCCGTTCTGGGGCCGGTTTCCCGCCGGTGCGGCCGGCCGATAGGGGCTTCCTCTTAGACGGAATTTAACCATTGCGAGAGACAAGGGGGTGCATGATCCCCTCCCGCTTCCTTGCTGCTCGCTCCATCGCCGGGCCTGCCGGCATGGCCCTGCTGTATTTCGCCACGGCGGCAACGACCGTGCATATCAGCCGTTTTAGCGGCGGCGTCGCCATGATCTGGGTGTCAAGCGCGCTGCTCTCGGGATATCTGCTCACGGCGGGGCGCCGCGTCTGGCCGTTGACGATCGCTCTTTGCGCGTTTGCCAGCTTCATGGCGACGGGCTTCTTCGGGTTCGGGTGGCGCGTCGCCGCGCAGCTCGCGCTGGTCAACGTGGGGGAAGCCCTGATGGCCGCGATAATGCTCAAGCGCATCTTCGACGCCTATTGGCCCGGCGACACTCTCGAATGGCTGGCGGGATACTATCTCGGCATCGGGCTGGCCGTGCCGATGGTCAGCGGCCTGGCGGCCCTGGCGGTGACCGGTATGGTGCTGGAGATCGATCCAGGCGCCAATTTCGTGCACTGGATGATCGGCCACGCGGTTGGTCTGCTCACGTTCCTGCCCTTCACGATCAGCCTTTCCTACGCGGTGCATAACGGCCAGCCGGTGCTGCCGGACAACAGGCGGCTCGTGGCCGTTCTGGCCGTGGTGGCGATGACCGTGCTGACGGCGGTGGTGTTCAGCCAGCCCAACCGGCCGCTGATGCTGTTCCCGGTGTTGATGGTGGTTGCGGCCGCGGTGTGGGCGCCATGCGTCGTTACTACGTTCCTGCCCTGCGTGCTGGCGTTGATCGGCGGCATGCTGACGATGCGCGGCGAAGGGCCGGTGGCGATGATGCATCTCGATCTCGGCGACCGGATGCAGTTCTTCGAAATCTACATCGCGGTGACGGTGCTGTTCGCGCTGCCGGTCCAGTTCGAGCAGGAACGCCGACGCCGGCAGATGCGCGAACTGGCGGAAAGCGAGGCGCGCTATCGCCTGTTGTCCGATCATGTCAGCGACATCATCATGCATCTCGATGCCGATGGCGTCATCCGCTATGTCTCGCCCTCGATCCTCTACGTCAGCGGCTATGATCCCGCGGGTCTTGTCGGCACGAATGTAGCGGAACTGATCCACCCGGATCATCTGCAGCAGGTGCATGAGGCCGGATTGCGCGCGCGCCACGCACCAGGCACGCCGATCAGCGTGGAACACCTTGCCCTGACCAAGCTTGGCGAGCCGCGCTGGTTCGAAACGCATTTTCGTGCGGTGCCCGAAGACGGCGCGCTGATCTGCGCGACGCGCGACATTTCACAGCGCAAACGGCTGGAAGCGGATCTTTCGATCGCCGCGCTGACCGATCCGCTGACCGGACTGTCGAACCGCCGGGCGTTCTTCGATCTGGCCGAACGGACCGTCGCCAGCGGCGTCATCGGTTGCATCGTGGTGTTCGACATCGACTATTTCAAAGCGGTCAACGACCGGTTTGGTCACGGGGCGGGCGACATGGTGCTGGCCTCGGTCGCGCAGGCGGCGCGGCGCGCGCTGCGCCAGACAGACCACATCGCGCGGATCGGCGGCGAGGAATTCGCGGTGATCCTGCCCGAAACCCGGATCGACCATGCCGAAAAGATCTGCGTCCGCCTGTGCAAGGAAATTTCGCGTTCGGCGGTGCCGGTGGGATCGATCATCGTGCGCGTAACGGTCAGCGCGGGGATCGCCGTGCTTGATGGCGATCTTTCGGACACGCTCTCGCGGGCCGATGCCGCGCTCTATCGGGCCAAGAGCGCGGGCCGCGATCGCACCGCGGTCGCCGCCTGATCCTGACGCCCGTCAGGCGGCAAGGCGCCGCGCGGGCGGGCTGCCGGGCAAGCCGGCGGGTCCGATATCGAACCGCCCGACCAGCTGGCGTAGCTGGTCGGCCTCGTTAGCCAGCATGCGCGCAGCGGCGTTGCACTCTTCGCCCATCGCGGCGTTCTGCTGCGTCACCCGGTCCATGCCGCCGATCGCACCGCTGATTTGCGCAAGGCGTTCGGCCTGTTCCTGCGCGGAGGTGGCGATCCGGCCGATGATCTCGCTGATCGCGAGGACCTTCGCCATGACCGTGTCGAACGCTTCGCCCGACCGGCCGACCAGCGTCACCCCTTCGCCCACCTGATCGGCGCACTGTTCGATCAGCGATTTGACCTGCTGCGCGGCGTCGGCGGAATTGGTGGCGAGATTGCGCACTTCGTCGCTGACCACGGCGAACCCCTTGCCGGCTTCGCCCGCGCGCGCCGCTTCCACGCTGGCGTTGAGCGAAAGCAGGTGCGTCTGGTGGGCGAGACGATCGATGACTTCGGTGATCGGCACGATCTGCCGCGTGCTGCTGGCAATCCGGTCCATCGCGCCGACCGTTTCGGAAACGATGATGGTGTTGCCCTGCGCTTCGGCCTGCGCCGACGTCACGGTGGAGGCGGCCTCCTGCGCCGCGCCGGCGGTGTGCTGCACGGTATCGTTGAGATCGCGCAGCGCCGTGGCGGTTTCCTGCAGGCTGTTGGCCTGGATCTCGGTGCGCTGGGCAAGCTCGGTGATGGCCGCGTTGATTTCCGAGGCGCTGTTCGAGACGCGCCCGATCGAGGCCATGACGGTGCTGATCGCTTCGGACATGGCGGTGGCGGCCAGGTTGTAGTCGTCGCGCAGCTGGACGTAGGCTTCCGGAAATTCCTCGGCGATACGGTGGTTCAGCCCGCCGTCCTTCAGCCGGGCGAGCGCCGCCCCAAGACTGCTTACGACGCGGCGCTGCACGGCCATTTCGCGCTCGGAATCCGCACGTGCCTTTTCCTCCACGTAGTGCACGATGCTCTGGAGCGCCCGCGCCGTTTCGCCGAGTTCGTCCTTGCGCCGTTCGTGCGGGTTCTCGATGTCCATTTCACCCCGGCCCATCCGCTGCATCAGCGTGGTCATGCTGCCGATCGGCCGAACGATGCGGAAAATGACCATCGCGCAGAAGCCCACGACCAGCGCCAGCAGCAGCAGCGCTAGCACGCCGAGCAAGCGCATGGATTCGGAAAGGCTGGCGGTGGCCTTCTCGTTCAGGCGCTGGCCATAGCCGTTTGCAAGCGTCACCGTCCGGTCCACCGCCGCCCGGTGCGCGGCGTAGTGCGCGGAGAGGCGCTCGAACGATTGCTGCATCGCCGCCGTATCGCCTTGCCGTGCGGCGGGCAGGAAATGGCCTTGCAGTTCCTGCCAGAACCGCTGCGCCGGATTGTGCGTCTCCACGGTGACGGCCCGTTTCACGACCGGATCGATATCGGATTCCAGCCAGTGCTGATGGCGATCGTCGTAGGCCGCTTTCAGCGCCGTGATGCGCCGGCTGGTGGCTTCGGCCCGCGACGGATCGCGCATCAGCATCGATGCTTCGAGATAGGGTTCGATGACATATTCGGGCGGCGGCAGGATGTCCGCGACCAGATCGGCGGCTTCGCGCGATTTGGTGTGCAACGGTCCACCGATGCGGATGTCGTTGATCCTCAGCGCGCTGATCGCGACGCTCGCCACCAGAATGAGGAGCATGGCGAGGCCTGCCGCGAAGACTGTCTTTCTGATGGTCATCGGTCTGTTCCCGAAAAGCTGCATGGTTCGTGGCTTAGTGCGCCCGGCGTGGCCAAAACGGGGTTACGGGGGCACTACGTAGCATCCCGGGCATGCCGTTATCGCCGGACGCGGCACGGGCGCGGAAAACGCCCCATTGCCCAAGGGCGCCGCCGCGCCTAAATCCCCTGCCGATATCGCTCGATCCAGGAAAGTTCCGGCTTGATCCTCAACACCTTCGAATGGACCATCGCCAAGCGTTACATGCTGCCGGGGCGAGGGGAGGCGTTCATCGCCCTGGTTGCCGGGATCAGCCTTGCGGCGGTGATGCTGGGCGTTGCCGCGCTCGTGATCGTCATGAGCGTGATGAACGGCTTCCGCGCGGAACTGCTGGACAAGATCGTGGGGCTGAACGGCCACGCGATCATCCAGGCCTATGGTGGACGGCTGGACGATTGGCAGGACATCCTGAAACGGGTCCGCGCGACGCCCGGCGTCACCCGGGCCTCGCCGCTGATCGAACAACCCCTGCTGGCGACGTTCAACGGCCGGGTGGAGGCGATCCTGGTGCGCGGCAACACCGCCGAGGACATCAAGCGGCTGGAGGAAAAGCGCGTGGCCGGCTCGTTCGCCGCGCTGACGCCGGGATCGTCCAACGTGGCGATCGGATCGCGTCTGGCGGAGAACCTGGGCGCGCGGGTGGGCGATACCATCACGGTGGTCAACCCGGCGGGCCGTTCGACGCCGTTCGGCACCGTGCCCCGCCAGATCGCCTATACCGTGTCCGCGATCTTCGAGATCGGCGTCTATGATTACGACCAGGCCTATGTCGTGATGCCGATCCCCGATGCGCAAACGCTGCTGCTGACCGGCGATACCATCGGCATGATCGAAGTGACCACGACCAACGCCGATACCGTCAACCAGACGCTCGCGCCGCTCAAGCAGCAACTGGCCGGCCGCGCCGTGGTGACGGACTGGATGACCATCAACGGCAGCCTGTTCAAGGCGCTGGCGGTGGAGCGCGTGACGATGTTCGTGGTGCTGTCGATCATCGTGCTGGTGGCGGTGTTCAACATCCTTTCGTCGCTGATCATGCTGGTGCGCGCGAAGACGCGTGACATCGCGATCCTGCGCACGATGGGCGCCACGCGGCGCAGCCTGCTCAAGATATTCATGACCATCGGCTTCGTGATCGGCGCGCTGGGTACCATGGTCGGGCTGGGGCTGGGCTTCGTGTTTCTCTATTTCCGGCAATCGGTGGTCCATGCCGTTGAATGGATCACGGGGCAGAACCTGTGGGACCCTTCGATCCGCTTCCTGACCGAACTGCCCAGCCGCAGCGATCCGGTCGAAATCGTGGTGATCAGCGTGATGGCGCTGGTGCTGAGCTTCCTGGCGACGCTCTATCCGGCGATGAAGGCGGCCAGCACCGATCCGGTGCAGGTGCTGCGTTATGAATGATGAGACCATGAACCAGCCCGCCACCAACAAGCCTGTCGCCAGTTTGCGCAACCTGCGCCGCAGCTTTTCGCAAGGTGGCGAAACGATCGAGGTGCTGCGTGGCATCCATCTCGAGATTCGCCCCGGAGAGATCGTGGCGCTGCTTGGCCCTTCGGGTTCCGGCAAGTCCACCATGCTGCAGGCGATCGGGCTGCTGGAAGGCGGCTTCGAAGGCGTGATCGAGATCGCCGGCGTCGATGCCTCGAAGCTTTCCGGTGATGCCCGCACCACGCTGCGGCGGGATTCGCTGGGGTTCGTCTATCAGTTCCACCACCTGCTGCCCGATTTCAACGCGGTGGAGAACGTGGTGCTGCCGCAGCTCGTGGCGGGGAAGACCACCGGAGAAGCGCGGGCGCGGGCGGAGGAACTGCTGACCGCGCTCGGGTTGGGTCATCGCATGGAGCACCGGCCGAGCCAGCTTTCCGGGGGCGAACAGCAACGCGTGGCGGTGGCGCGGGCGCTGGCCAACCGTCCGGCGCTGGTGCTGGCGGACGAGCCGACGGGCAATCTGGATGAAGCCACCGCCGACCGGGTGCTGGAAGAGTTCCTGAAGCTGGTGCGCGGGCAGGGCAGCGCGGCGCTGGTGGCCACGCACAACGAACGTCTGGCCTTCCGTATGGACCGCGTGCTGCGGCTGCACGAAGGCATGCTCGAATAGGCGGCTGCGCCGCGTTCATGGCCAATTTGTAATGGCCGCTGGCGGGATACCCCGGCAGTTTCGAGCGTTCTCCTTGCATGAAGGAGATTGTTCAATGAACACGACTATCCGCGCGGAAACGGGATCAGATCGCCAGGGGTTCTGGACGGACCACGCCGTGGTCATGCGTCGTGAGGCGGCCGATGGCCTGTTCCACGGTTTTGCCGCGCTGCATTCGGGCAGCTTTGCCGACATGGTCCGGCTGGTTTCGCGCATGCCGGCCGATGAACGGGCGGCGCTGGTGATCGAAAAGGCCGGTGACCGGCAGTACAATCCGGCGGAAATTGCGGCTCTGGTCAGCCGGGCGGACTTCCCCGCTTGATCCATTCCGGTGGTCGTGCGACTCCTTCCGCAAACAGGAGGGAGAAATGATGGAATCGGTCGACCTGCAGGCGGAAGGCACGCTGCACGAACGCGACGATGGCGGGTCTGAGATGCAATACAATTTCAGCGTGGTCCAGAAAGGTCCGATCGCTGAATTGCTGCGCTCCGTTGTGGCGATGACCGCCGAACAGCGCGCCCGGCTGGTGCTCGACGTACCGGGCGGGCGATCGCTTAACGTCGGTGAAATGCTGGCGCTGGCGGAAAGGGAAGGCTTGTCATGACCGCGCCCCGGACCATCGCGGACTTTACGGCAAAGTTGGCCAACGGCGAAGAGATCAACCTTGCCGACAAGCTCGGCGCCGTCTTGCTGGTGGTGAACACCGCATCGAAATGCGGGTTCACGCCGCAGTATGACGGGCTGGAGGCGCTATGGCGCAAGTATCGCGAACAGGGTTTCGAGATACTGGCCTTCCCCTGCAACCAGTTCGGCGGACAGGAACCCGGCACGGCGGAAGAGATCGAAAGCTTCTGCAAGGTCAATTTCGGGGTCAGTTTCCCGTTGATGGCCAAGATTGACGTCAACGGCGACGATGCCACGCCGCTATACCAGTGGCTGAAGGCGGAGGCGCCCGGCGTGCTGGGCACTAAGGGGATCAAGTGGAACTTCACCAAGTTCCTCATCAACCGTGAGGGCAAGGTGGTGCACCGCTATGCCCCCACCGACAAGCCGGAAGCGCTGGAAAAGGACATCGAAGCGTTGCTTTAGGCAATAGTACCGCTTGCGGACGCTGGGCGCGGAAAGCTCACCCGGTTGCGACAAACGCCGCCTGCGGCGTCGCAGGTCTCCCTCCCTTCCCGCAAGCGGGAGGGGTTGGGGGTGAGCAGACTCCAAAGGATGCGGTCGCCCTGCTTTAGGCGGTCATTGACCCGCCAGCCCCGCGAGCTTGCCGGCATCGATCGTCGCGACGGCCGCCTTCAACTGGTCGATGCTGTCCGCATCGCCTTCGGCCTCCACCATGAAGCGGTTGGCGATGGCGCGGCCGAACGAGCCGCTATGATCGGCGTTGTTCCACTTTTCGGACTGCATCTGCCCGTTGACGACGCCGGTTCGTTCATAGCCGTCGGCATCTTCCTTGCTCTGGCTGACGCCCATTGCCGCGCCAAGCCCGGCCAGCGCACCAACGGCGGACATGTCGGTGATGCGCAGGGTGAAGCGCTTGTCGCCGGTTTCATAGGTGCCCGTGGCATTGCTGCCCAATCCACCGACCGCTCCGCTCTCCACGCCGGTGCGCTGGAACGGACCGATTGAGGCGGGAAGCAGGTCTTTCAGGGCATCGGGCGCCACGGCCTTCACCTCGCCCTTCGACTGCGCCTCCAACTGGTCGGCCGCGTGCTGGACCTTGTCGAGATCGACCTTGCCCACGCCCGGAATGCTGAGCGCGCCTGACACCTTGCCGCTGTCGGGTGCCGTGATCGCCGTGGTCGATCCCATCATGGTGAGAAACGCGCCGGAAACGCCCCCGATCACGAGGTACAGGACCACGGCGCAGGCGATCGTAACCGCCGTATATCCGGCGGCTTTGTCCTGTGGGACTTTCATCACTGGCGTTGCGCCGAGGTAATAGAGATAGAGGCTGTAGAGCCCGGCAAGGCCGAGCAGCCCCAGGCCGGGAAGGAGCTGGGCGGCGCCTGCAAGCCAGGCAGCGGTGGAGCCATAGACCACCAGCTTGAACGCGGCGGTGCGGTTCGAGACACCGGAGAACTTCGGCGCCAGCCAGTCCGCGATCAGCGCCAGCACGATCACGCCGACAAGGCCGAGCACGTAAGTCGCCACGGCGCTGCCAAGACCGGCCACCAGCCCCGGTTTCCAGCTGAACCCCAGCGCGCCGTAACCGAATACCTGCCCGTGGACGAACGTCGCCAGCGGGCCGATAGCCGCCAGCGGGACGGCATAGCGGGTGATCAGGTCGCCCGGCGTTTCGGTGCTGGCCGCGATCCGGGGCCATTCGTTGGCGGGCTTGAGCAAGATCGCCTTGGCGCGCTCCACGATGCTGCGGTCGTCGGCCTGGGGCAGTTCGGGCGTGTCGGTCATTCCCGCGTCCTTTCCTATCGGGCGAAACTCACGCGACCTTTTTGACCTTCTTTGCCGCAGGATAGGCCCGGCAGCGTCGCAAACCAAGTGATGCGCGTCACGATGGCGGTGGCAGGGCGGATTTTTCGGTGGGAAGCGCGCGCGGCGCTCTTGGTTAGGCGGCGAACGGGGGGCATATTCGGATCTATGCCTCACGCCCCGTTCGTTCCGCTTCGCATTTTCTCGTCCTACACCATGCTCGACGGCGCGATCGACCCGAAGATGATCGCCAAGACGGCGGCCGAGCGGGGCTTCCCGGCCATCGCCATTTCCGACCGCAACGGGCTCTATGGCAGCGTCGCCTTCGCCAAGGCGTGCAAGGACGTGGGCGTGCAGCCCGTGATCGGTACGATGCTCGCCGTGGCGCGGCCCGAACGGGAAGGGGCGGCACCGGGCTTCGGCGCGCAGGCGCCGACGATCGACTGGCTTGGCCTCTATGCGCAGGATGCGGAAGGGTACGACAACCTGTGCCATCTCGTCAGCCGCGCGCATCTGGAACGGCCGCTGGAGTTCGCGCCGCATGTCGTGCTGGCGGACCTTGTGGGTCACACCGATGGCCTGCTGTGCCTGACGGCGGGCGGGGAAGGCGCGCTGACGCGGCTGCTGGCCGAAGGGCAGATGCCGGCGGCCCATGCCTATTGCGATCGGCTGCAGGAGCTGTTTCCCGACCGGCTCTACCTCGAACTCGTGCGGCGGGGGGACAAGGTGGAGGAAGCGGGCGAGGAAGCGCTGATCGAGATGGCCTATGCCCGCGATCTGCCGCTGATCGCCACCAATCCTGCCTGCTTCGCCGAACGCACGTTCTACGCCGCGCATGACGCCATGCTGTGCATCGCCAGTTCGACGCATGTCGACAGCGCGGATCGACCCCGTTCCTCGCAGGAATGGTGGATCAAGCCGGCGGAGATCATGGAGCACTTGTTCTCCGACGTGCCCGAGGCGCTGGCGAACACGCTGGTGGTGGCGCAGCGCACCGCGTTCATGCCGCCCAAGCGCAAGCCGATCCTGCCCAGCCTGGCCGGCGACAAGGAAGGCGAGGCGCGGATGTGCGCCGAGGATTCGCGCACCGGCCTGGTCGCGCGGTTGCAACCGTACTACCCCGAAGCCTGCCATGCCGAGCTGGCGCAAGTACTGTGCACCGGGCCGGACGTGGAGCTGGCCGCCGGCGATTTTCCGCAGCTAGGGGAAGCGGGCGTGTTCGAGGAGGTGCTCGACTACCGCGCGCGGCTGGAGTTCGAGATCGGCATCATCAACCGCATGGGCTTTGGCGGTTACTTCCTGATCGTTGCTGACTTCATCAAGTGGGCCAAGGAGCATTCGATTCCGGTGGGGCCGGGGCGCGGTTCCGGCGCGGGCTCGCTCGTCGCCTGGGCACTGACCATCACCGATCTCGATCCGATCCGGTTGGGGCTGCTGTTCGAACGCTTCCTCAATCCCGAGCGCGTGTCGATGCCGGACTTCGACATCGACTTCTGCGAAACGCGGCGCGGCGAAGTGATCCGCTACGTCCAGCAGAAGTACGGTGACGATCACGTCGCGCAGATCATCACCTTCGGCAAGCTTAAGGCCCGCGCGGTGCTGCGCGATACCGGCCGTATCCTGCAGATGAGCTATGGCCAGGTCGACCGGCTGTGCAAGATGGTGCCCAACCATCCGACCGACCCCTGGCCGCTGCCGCGCGCGCTGAACGGCGTTGCGGAGCTGAAGCGCGAGTATGACCGCGATCCCGAGGTCAAGCGGCTGATCGACCTTGCCATGCAGCTCGAAGGGCTGCCGCGCAACAGTTCCACCCATGCCGCCGGCGTGGTGATCGGCGACCGGCCGCTGGCGCAGCTCGTCCCGCTCTACCGCGATCCGCGTTCGGACATGCCGGTGACCCAGTTCGACATGAAGCATGTCGAGGATTCGGGGCTGGTGAAGTTCGACTTCCTGGGCCTCAAGACGCTGTCGGTGTTGCGCAAGGCGGTGGACCTGCTGGGCAAGCGCGGGATCGCGATCGACCTGTCCACGTTGCCGTGGGACGATGCCGATGTGTACCGGCTGCTCCAGTCCGGCGATACGGTGGGCGTGTTCCAGCTGGAATCGGAAGGGATGCGGCGCACGCTGGCGGCGGTGAAGCCGACCAACTTCGGCGACATCATCGCGCTCGTCTCGCTCTACCGGCCCGGCCCGATGGATAACATCCCGCTGTTCGGGCGGCGCAAGAACGGGCTGGAGAGCATCGAATACCCGCACGAGAAGCTCGCCGGCATCCTCTCCGAAACCTACGGCATCTTCGTCTATCAGGAACAGGTCATGCAGGCCGCGCAGATCCTGGCCGGCTATTCGCTGGGCGATGCCGACCTGCTGCGCCGCGCCATGGGCAAGAAGGTGCAGGCGGAAATGGACGCCCAGCGCCAGCGTTTCGTCGATGGCTGCAAGGAGGTTTCGGCAATCGAGGCCGCCAAGGCCAACGAGCTGTTCGACTTGATCGACAAGTTCGCGGGCTATGGCTTCAACAAGTCGCACGCCGCCGCCTATGCGCTGCTCGCCTACCAGACGGCCTGGCTCAAGACGCACTACCCGCACGAATTCTACGCCGCATCGATGTGCTTCGACATGCACCAGTCGGAGAAGCTGGCAGTGTTCGTGGACGACATGCGACGCAACGGCGTGGCGCTGCACGGGCCGGACATCAACCATTCCGTTGCCGAATTCACCGTCGAGCGGACCGACGATGGCTATGCCGTGCGTTATGCGCTGGCGGGGCTGCGCAACGTGGGCGAAAAGGCGATGGAAGCGATTGTCGCCGAACGCGAGGCCAAAGGACCGTTCGAGACGCTGGACGACCTGTTCCGCCGTATTCCGGCGGGATCGATGAACCGGCGCCAGCTGGAAGCGCTGGCCGCCGGCGGCGCGCTGGATTGCCTGGAGCCGAACCGCGCGCAAGTGATCGCCAACGCCGAACTGCTGATGGCCGTGGCGGACGAGGCGGCGCGTTCTCGCTCCAGCGGGCAGGGTGGCCTGTTCGGGGGCGACGACCATGCCGTGCCCGCCACGCGCCTTGCCGAAACGAAGCCGTGGAGCCGCGCGGACCAGATGGCGGCCGAACGCGAGAACTTCGGGTTCTATTTCGCCGCACATCCGGTGGAGGAATACCGCGCGGTCGCTTCGGCCAACGGAGCGCGCACCTATGGCAGCCTGATGTCGGGCGGTGGCGAGGCGGGCGGGCGCAGCGGCGCGGTGATGGCGGCGATGGTGGAGAACGTGCAGAAGCGCAAGACCAAGCGCGGCAAGGACTTCGTCATGGCCGATTTCTCCGACAGCAGCGGGCTGTTCTCCGCCTCGTGCTTCGAGGAGGCGCTGGTTGATTCCTTCGTGCAGTGGGCGCGCGACGGGACCTGCGTGCTGCTGAATGTCGAGCTGGACCGGCCCAATCCCGACGAGCCGCCGCGCGTAACGGTGCGTGGCGCGCGGCCGCTGTCCTCGGTGACGAGCGCGGCGCGGATGCAGTTGAAGCTCGATGTCACGAAGCCCGAGGCGATTTCGGAGCTGGCCATGCTGCTGCCGCGCGGCGGCGACGCGAAAGGCGAAGTGCTGGCGCGCCTGCGGACCGGCAGTCCGAAGGAGCCCCTTATCCGGCTGGGCGGTGATTTCCGGCTCGACAGCGAATTAATCGAACGGTTGATTCCCATCGAGGGGCTTGCCAATGTGGCGCTGACCGCGCGCGCGGAACGGCACTTGCGGCTGGTGGAATAGAACAACCGGGAGAGGAAAACGATGCAGCTTGGAGCCATGCAGGATTGGAAGCTGCGCGTTACCCATCTGCTCGATCATGCCGCGCGGGAACATGGCGCGCGCGAACTGGTCAGCCACTGGGCGGACGGCACGGAAAGCCGCACCACCTGGGCGGGCATTCGCCGCGATGCGCTGAAAATGACGCAGGCGCTGCAGCGGATCGGCATCCAGCCCGGTGATCGCATCGCCACGCTGGCGATGAACCATCACCGGCATCTTGTCACCTGGTATGGCGCGGTGGGTGCGGGCGGCATCCTGCACACGATCAACCCGCGCCTGTTCGACGACCAGCTGGAATATATCGTGGCCCACGCGGAAGACCGCGTCCTGCTGTTCGACAAGGCGTTCGCGCCGATCGTGGAGCGGATGAGGCCGCGGTGGCCGACGATCGAACGCTACGTCTGTTTCGATTCCGACGAGCCGGCGATCCATTTCGAGGACTGGATCGGCGCCGAGAACGGTCATGCCACCTGGGCCGACGGCGACGAGAACGATCCGTGCATGCTGTGCTACACCAGCGGCACCACCGGCAATCCCAAGGGCGTGCTCTACACGCACCGGTCCACGATGCTGCACGCGATCTCCTCGCTCCAGCCGGCGGTGTTCGGCATGGACGCGCGCACCGTGATGATGCCGATCGTGCCGATGTTCCACGCGGCCAGCTGGGGCCTGCCCTGGGCGGGTGCGGCGGCGGGCGCCAAGTTCGTCTATTCGGCGGTGAACGATGCGGCCGTGCTGTGCGATCTGTTTCGGCGCGAAAAGGTGACGGCATCGGCCGGCGTGCCGACGGTGTGGCTGGCCTTTCTCCAGGAAATAGACAGGTCCGGCATGGGCATGCCGCCCAGCCTGAAACAGGTCGTCTGCGGGGGGTCGGCCATGCCGTCCTCGATGATCGAACGCTTCATGGGCGAAGGCATCCGCGTGGCACACGCCTGGGGCATGACCGAAACCTCGCCCATCGGCACCACCGGCACCGAAACCTGGGACTGGGACGACCTGAGCTTCGCCGAACAGATCGGCATCAAGGCGATGCAGGGGCGGGTGCCGTTCGGCGTCGAGATGCGCTGCGTCGATCTGGGCGATCCCGGTATCGTCCTGCCGCGCGACGGCAAGACCGCCGGCGCCTTGCAGGTGCGCGGCCCGTGGGTGGTCAAGCGCTACTTCAAGGGCGAAAAGGAAGCCGTCGATACCGCCCAGTGGTTCGATACGGGCGACGTTGCGGTAATCCATCCCAACGGCACGCTGCAACTGACCGACCGGACCAAGGATGTCATCAAGTCGGGCGGCGAATGGATCAGCTCGGTCGAGCTGGAAAACGCCGCCGTCGGCCATCCCGCCGTGGCCGAAGCCGCCGCGATCGGCGTGTTCCATCCCAAGTGGGATGAACGGCCGCTGCTGGTCGTGGTGCGCAAGGCTGGCGTCGATGTCGGCTCCGATGATCTGCGCGCGTTCCTGGCGACCAAGGTCGCCAAGTGGTGGGTGCCCGACGACATCGTGTTCGTCGACGAGATACCGCACACCGGCACCGGCAAGATCAGCAAGAAGGACTTGCGCGACCAGTTCCGCGATTTCCAGTGGGCCGCCTGAGCCATGGACTACATCGATCCGGACCGCGCAAACTTCGATCGCTTCAAGGCGCTGCCGCGCAACACGCCGATCCGGATGCTGAACCTTGTCCGCTTCAAGGACAAGGCGGCCTATCCCGAAGGGCATCCGCTGGCGGACAAGGGCTGGACCGGCGCGCAGGCCTATGCCGAATACCACCGCGCGATCGCGCCGGTGCTGGCCAAGGTTGGGGCGACCATGGTCTGGGAAGGCGGCTTCGAATGCGTCGTCACCGGGCCTGAGGAATGGCCGTGGGATGCCACGTTCGTCATGGGCTATCCCGATGCGGCGGCGTTCCTCGCCATGGTGACGGACCCCGAATACAAGCCGGTCGTCGTCCATCGCCAGGCGGCGGTGCGGGACAGCCGTCTGGTGCGGTTTTCATCGACGAAAGGATAGGCGCATGATCGTGACCACGACGGAGAATGTGGCCGGGCGCCAAGTGCAGGAAGCGCTGGGCCAGGTGTTCGGCGTGGTCGTGCGCAGCCGGGGGCTGGGCGGCAATATCCTGGCCGGATTGCGCTCGATCGTGGGCGGCGAGATCAAGGAATATTCGGCGCTGGTGGAGGACACCCGGCGGCACGCGATCGATCGGCTGGTGATGAACGCGCGGCTGATGGGTGCCGATGCCGTGGTGATGATGCGCTTCGATTCCGGATCGATCGGGCAGACGATGAACGAAGTCGTCGCCTATGGCACGGCGGTGAGGCTGAAACCGCAATGACGCGCAATGGCCGGATCGCCGCGCTGGTGCTGGCGGTCGCGATGGCCGGCGGCGGCGTGGCGCTGGAATGGAGCACCGGGGGCGGAGCCGGCCTGTTCGTGTTCGCCGCGCTGATCGTGATCGGCACCGTGTTCGACGCCGGGTATCGCGGGCGCAGGGGCTCCTCGCACGGCCAGTGGCAGCGCACCGGCGAGCGCGAGATCGATCACGAGACGGGCGCGATCATCGAGGTCTGGTACGATCCGCTGACCGGCGAACGGCGCTACGAACCGGCGGAACGGGCCTAATGACCCTAGAGAAGTCGATTATATCGCTTGCACACTCTTACCCTACGCATTCGTCATTGCGAGCGTAGCGAAGCAATCCAGAGCGGTTTGAGCGTGACTCTGGATTGCTTCGTCGACTGCGTCTCCTCGCAATGACGATGGTGAGTTTGCAAAAAACATAAACGCCCTAAAGAAGGCTGAGCTGCCCATCCACGCTGGGCGGGCGGAACGCCGAACAATCGAGATCGATCTCCACCCGCCCTATCCCGGCGCGCTTGCAGCCCAGGCGGAAGCGGGTGCGGATCAGATCGGCCCATACCCCTTGCGGCTTCATCCGGGTGAAGAAACCGGGATCGTTGTCGCGCCCGTCGCGCACGTCCTGCACGATGGCCATGACCTTACCCGCGCGATCAGGGAAGTGGACGGATAGCCATTCGCGAAACAGCGGCGCCACTTCGTGGGGCAGGCGCAGCATGATCCAGCTGGCCGACCGAACGCCCAGCGCGCCGGCGCGTTCGAGAATGCCTTCCATGAATTCATCGGTGATCGAGGGAATGACCGGCGCGACCGAGACGTGCGCCGGCACACCGGCTTCCACCAGCCGGCCCAGCGCCGCCAGCCGCTTGGCGGGGGCCGAAGCGCGCGGTTCCAGCAGGCGCGACAGGTGCGGGTCGAGGCTGGTTACCGAGATACCCACGGCGGTCAGCCGGTGGCGCGCCAGTTCGGCCAGCAGGTCCAGATCGTCCAGCACGCGGGCCGATTTGGTGGTGATCGTCACCGGATGGCGCGTTTCCAGACAGGTTTCCAGCACCTGTCGGGTGATGCGGTAGCGCGCCTCGATCGGCTGATAGGGATCGGTATTGGTTCCCATGGCCAGTGGCCGGGGGCGGTATCCCCGCTTGGCGAACGTCTTGCGCAGAAGCTCGGCCGCCTGCGGCTTGGCGAACAGCCTGGTCTCGAAATCGAGGCCGGGGGACAGATCGTGATAGGCGTGGGTCGGCCGCGCATAGCAATAGATGCAGCCGTGTTCGCATCCGGCATAGGCATTGAGCGAGCGGTCGAAGGCGATATCGGGGGATTGGTTGAAGGTGACGATCGATTTCGGGTGCAGATCGATCACCGTGGTGCGCAACTTGCCCGGCGCGCCGTCTATGCCCTCGCGCGCGTCAAGCCAGTCCCCATCCTCCTCGCGCGTGGCAAGACCGAAGCGCGTGGGCACGGCACCCGATTGGGCGCCTCGGCCGTGGACGGGAGGGGGACGGACCATCCCCTCAATTTAGAACATATAGGGAACATTTGCAAGCCATTGCATGGTAACTCAGCGCATCAGTGTAATAGACGCAGCGATGGTTGGGGGCTGAGTGAACCAGGAGTGTCAGGCAGAAACCAGGCGTTGTTCAACCACGGATTGCACCCAAAAGCACCTCTTGAAATTAAAACTGCTGCCTCAAAGGGATATTGGATACAAATATCTTGTCCTTTGCATCCTCAATCCCGGCTGCTTCCATTTGATCCTTGAACGCTCGGAAGAGCGTCTCAGGATAGAAGCACGGTCCAATTATGATCCCATCTAAAATATCATTCAGCTTTAGCTCTGGAACCGTGTGAAATCCGCCTAACGCTTCGTCATAGAATGGTATCTCATATATCGCTTGAGGTATGCCCGCAATAGTTAACGTCGTTGGTGCAATATAGGCGGAAGGAAATTCATATGGGCGGTGTATAATCCGCCATTCCTGCTCCTCAGAAAAACCTGGATGCTTGACCGTCATCATGGCAAACTGAAGAAAAGTTGCTGTTATAAGAGAAATTATATCTCCTCCTTGATATTTTAGGAAATCAATCTCTGCTTCCAGACATCCCAGCATCTCCTCAAACTCAACATGAAATTCATCAGGGCCGCCATAAAGGACAGGCATGGCGGCAAGCTCTAAGTCAGCATCAGCCTCTACATCGACGACTCCACGTTTGAAAAGTAAAGCGACACCGGCAACGGGGCCGCCATATGCTCGCCACATCGAGAGGCGGCCAAGGGTGTCATTTGGATTGTGTTCACTGAGGCTGAGCATAAATATAGCTTCACGAGCATGTTGCCTGTGCTGGACATGGAGGTCCATAGTCTTGCGAGACAGCCCTGGTTCGATGCTATCAAGAAGATTGATCAAGCGAACGCCGAGTGGGCCTTTAATGACCGGTTCTATGGCAGCCTTACCATGCTCGATTTCTGAAAAGTCGTTCATCACCCCAGCATTGCGGAGCCACATAGAACGTCCCTTGAGAATTTTGAGGGCAGTGTCTGCCGTTGTGTAGTGAGCAAGTTGTCTGTTGTTGACCCCCAGGAGGTTGGAGCGTTTGCGATTGTAGCAGAAGCATAAATCAACGAGCTTCTTCGTATTTGCATCCATCTTCACCGGTTTTACTCCAAATGAGGGGGTGCTTCATATCCATTGAAAGATTCCCGATCCAGTACTTAAAATGGTACCATTTTCGAACTGCAGCTACGGCGGATCTAACGCAACTGGGTTATATGCAATTGTTGGGCTGTTGCTCGCACCCGGCATAGGCATTGAGCGAGCGGTCGAAGGCGATATCGGGGGATTGGTTGAAGGTGACGATCGATTTCGGGTGCAGATCGATCACCGTGGTGCGCAGCTTGCCCGGTGCGCCGTCTATCCCTTCGCGCGCGTCAAGCCAGTCCCCATCCTCCTCGCGCGTGGCCAGGCCGAAGCGTGTCGGCACAGCGCCCGATTGCGCGCCTCGGCCGTGGATGGGAGGGGGGCGGACCATGACGTAATTGGAACATATATAGAACATATTTGCAAGGGGTTGGTGCGCGCGCCGCGGACGCATCCCCTGCCATGTCGAATTTCTGCTTACACCCGTTCGTCCTGAGCTTGACGACGGACGCGCGCTGACGGCGGGCTGGGAGTCCGGAGCCTGTCCATGAGGCAAGTGGTGCGCGCCCCCTTCGACAGGCTCAGGGTGAGCGGGGTTTGGGAAGTTGCGGGGCGTTACACTTCCAGCAGGCGCGGCATCAGTTCCACGAAGTTGCAGGGGCGGTTCCGGCTGTCGAGCTGTTCGGCCAGGATGCCATCCCAGCCGTCCTTCACCGCGCCATTGGAGCCGGGCAGGGCGAAGATGTAGGTTCCCCGCGCCACCACCGCGCAGGCGCGCGACTGGATCGTGCTGGTGCCGATGGTCTTGTAGCTGATCCAGCGGAACAGTTCGCCGAAGCCGGGGATGTCGCGCGTCTTCACGCGGTCGAGCGCTTCGGGCGTCACGTCGCGGCCGGTCAGGCCCGTGCCGCCGGTGATGACCACCGCGTCTATCGCGCGATCGTCGATCCAGGCGTTCAGCCGGTCCGCGATGCGGGCGGCGTCGTCCTTCTCGATCGCGCGGGCGGCCAGGGCGTGGCCGGCCGCGGCGATGCGCGCGGCAAGGATATCGCCGGAGGTATCGTCTTCCGGCCCGCGCGTGTCGGACACGGTGAGCAGGGCGATGTTGATCGGCTTGAACGTCCGCGAGGGATCAATGGCCATTGTAGGCGACCCGCACGTTCTCCGCGCCGGCAAGGCCGGGGAACTTGGGCCACAGCCCTTGTACCAGCCCGATGCGGCTGTCGGAGGGGCCGCCGGCCTGCCGTTCGTACATCCAGTAGTTGCGCATGACGATGGCGACGTAGCCGCGCGTTTCCCAATAGGGGATCGATTCCATCCACAGCAGCGGATCGCCACCATCGTGGATTTCGGTGTTCCATCGCGCGATCGGCAGCGGTCCGGCGTTGTACGCGGCCATGACCTTGGGCAGGAGCCCGCCGGTCGCGCCCGAATCGCGCAGCTGGGCGAGGTAGGTCTGGCCGAAGGCAAGGTTGACGTCGGGCTGATCGAGCTGGCGGTCGCGGCCCGCCATCGCCGGATCGTTCCGCGCCATGTCGCGCGCGGTGCCGGGCATCACCTGCATCAGCCCGCGCGCGCCGGCCGGGCTGGTGACGGCGGTGCGGAAGTTCGATTCCTGCAGCGAATGGGCAAAGACCAGCGCCGGATCGA
>NZ_DDFB01000147.1:30710-31890 GCF_002336885.1 Novosphingobium sp. UBA1939
CGCACGTTGTTGACCGCGCGCAGTTTCTGCCAGTCATCGTTGCTGAAATCGGGCGTGGTGGCGAGCTGGCCTTCGCGCAGCCCCAGCGCCTCGGCGGCCATCATGCCGTAGAGCGTATCGCGGCTGCGGGCGGCGGCGCGCAACGCCGCTGTCACCTTTTCGGGCTTGCGGCAACGTAGCCACGCGCGGCTGGCCCAGTAATGCGCGGCCGAGGAGAGTTCCTGATTCTGGGCCTGCCCGGCGGCTTTTTCGAAGCTATCGGCGGCGGCAAGGCAATCGTCCATGCGCCAGCTTGCAAGCCCTGCCGTCCACAGCGCCTCGGCAATCCACGGGCCGGAGCCTTCAACCGCGCTCAACGAAACGGCGCGCGCGTCGGCATCCTGATTTTCGATGTAGAACGCCCAGCCGACCTTCTGGCGCCATTCGGCGCGCGCGTCGGACGATAGCGAGGCNNGCGCTGGCGACCGAATCCGGCATCGTTCCATCGGCGATCGAGCGGGGGCGGATGCGCTTGGATACCGAAGGCATCGCGAAAAGCTGCTGCGTGCTGGGCAGCGGCACCGGCAAAGCGGTGGCGCCACGCTTGATCGCCAGCCGGCCGATCTGTTCGGCCCATGGCAGTTCCGGCGCTTGCGCCAGAAGCTGGTTCAGCGAATCGAGTTCGATGCGCGGCGACGAGGCGGCGAGATAGAATTGCGCGCGGGCGACCGCATGGAGCGGGCCATCGGCGCGCTTGACGAACATCGACTGGACCGACGCCCAATCCTCGCGCTCGATCGCGCCGAACAGGTCACGGTAATACTGGCGGTCGTCCTGGCTCAGCAGCGAGGGAACGGCNNTCGATCCGCGCGGCTGCGGAAATAGTCAACCGCCGCGCTGTTGGCGTGCGCGGGAGCCGTGCCCGCCATCGAGCCGGCCACCGCCGCCAATCCCAAAAGGGCTGCGCGGGTGAGGCGCCTGTTGATCACCAAGGTTCAGTCCCCGTCCGTCGTCCATTCAAGCCAGCGGCTCCAAATGCCCGCCTTGAGCGCCGGCCGCGCCAGCATTGCCTCAAGGTCATGGGCCGAAGCCGCCGGAACCCTGCCTTCGTCATGGTTAAACGAGTCCAAATTCGCAGCATTATTCGGTGAATCGTTGCCCATCAGCGTTGAAATGCCCGATCTCCCGAACACAAGCATCC
>NZ_DDFB01000147.1:31972-32128 GCF_002336885.1 Novosphingobium sp. UBA1939
CCGGGAAAGGCCCATCGCCGCCAGCATGGCGTCAAGCAGCCGGCCCGAGCGCCCGGATAGAAGAGCCTCGCTATCGTCCTCTTCGGGCATCGCCACCAGCACCATCAGGTCGGCCCCGGCGGGGCCGGCAGGGGGCACGCGCGGCAGGCCGGCGGG
>NZ_DDFB01000093.1:0-9302 GCF_002336885.1 Novosphingobium sp. UBA1939
GGCAAAGCCCCGTCCGCCGCTCCGCCCGCCGCCGTGGCCGCACTGTGGCGTCCCTGGCGGCGGATGCGCCTGTCGTGATCGAAGCACAGACAGACGTCGCCGCCCTGCTCGCGCGGCTGACGCGCAAGGCCGATGCGATCGCGCAAGCCCGCGCGGCGCAGCGCGCGCAGCGGGCATCGCCCCGGCGCTGGCGCTCCGCCCGCCTGCTGTGGCCGCTGTTCGGACAGGAGTAAGCCATGGAAACGGCCTTTCGCGCGGTGCTGCTGGCCTGGCTGGCGGCGGACGCGGCGCTGGCGAGCGCGCTCAACGCCATCGTCGAGGAAGCACCGCTGCGCGCGGCGCTGCCCTGGCTGGCGCTGACCGCCAGCGCCAGCACCGACTGGAGCACCAAGGACGCCACCGGACGCGAGGTGCGGGTGGCGCTGGAACTCAACTATCGCGGCAACGATCCGCTGGCGGACAGCGGGCTGATCGCCGCGATCGAACGGCGCGTGGAGAGCCTGCCGGCCGACCAGTCCGCCGCCGGCTTCCGCGTGGTCAGCTTGCTGTTCCTGCGCGCCCGCGCCGAACAGCGTGGCGAGGCCTTGCGCGCGCTCCGCCTCGAATACCGGGCGCGCCTGCTGGCCGCCTGACCCATCATTGCCAAGGAGACCCGACATGGCAGCCCAGAAGGGAAGCGCCTTCCTGTTGAAGATCAGCGATGGCGCGCCGACGCCGACCTACAACACCGTGGCCGGCCTGCGCACCACGCAGATGTCGATCAACGGCGAAACGGTGGTCATCACCAACAAGGATTCGGGCGGCTGGCGCGAACTGCTGTCCGGCGCGGGCACGCGTTCGGTCACGGTCAGCGCGGCCGGCATCTTCCTGGGCAGCACGGCGGAGGCGCAAGTCCGCGCCAACGCTCTGTCCGGCACGATCGCCGACTACGAGCTTTCGTTCGAGGGCGGCGAGAAGATGCACGGCCGCTTCCTCGTCCAGCGGCTCGACTATTCGGGCGATTTCAACGGCGAGCGCAACTACACGATGACCCTGGAAAGTTCCGGCGCGGTGGCGCCGGCATGAAGGGCTCTGGCATGAACGATCCCGCCAATCCCCATCGCGGCGAAACCGCGCTGGTGCTGGGCGGGGTGAAACACGTGCTGCGCCCCAGCTTCGCCGCGCTTACCGCGGCCGAGGAGGAACTGGGGCCGCTGTTCACGCTGGTCGAACGGGCGGGCGCGGGGCAGTTGCGCCTTGGCGAAATGATCGCGCTGTTCTGGCACTGCCGGAAGCGGCGCGACGACCTGGAGCGTGACGCCTTCGCTGAAGCGGTCTGCGCCGAGGGCCTTGCCGCCTGCACCGCGCCGTTGCGCGCGCTGCTGGTGCAGATCCTGCGCGGAAGAGCATGAGCACCGATCCAGCCGACGCGCGCTTCGGCCCTGGCGCGGCGCGGCTTTCCGGCCATGCCGCGCTGCTGCTGGGCTGGACCCCGGAAACGTTCTGGAAGGCCACGCCGGAGGAGCTTGGCACGGTGCTGGCGACGTTCACACCGGCCGAGGCCGGCGGCATCGACCGCACCACACTCAATGCCATGATGGAGCGCGATTGCGATGGATGAACTGAATTCGCTGGTAATCGACGTGCGCGCCAACACCGCCGGCTTCACCGCCGACATCGGCCAGATGCGCAGCAACTTCGATTCCGTGCTGGTCGATGGCTTCTCGCGCGCCGGGGACACGCTGGAACGCGGGTTGCTGGGCGCGATCCGGCGCGGAAGCCTGGGCTTCGAGGACTTGCGCCGCACCGCGCTGAACGTGGTGGGCGATATCGCCACGCAGGCGGTGCGCAACGGCGTGGGAGCAATCGCAAGCGGGGGCGGAACGGATGCGGGCGGTGGCATCCTGGGCCTTGGCAGCCTGATCGGATCGCTGTTCGGCCTGCCGGGCCGCGCGACCGGCGGGCCGGTGGCGCCGGGGCGCGGCTATGTGGTGGGGGAACGCGGACCGGAACTGTTCGTGCCGACCTCCGCCGGCCGCATCGACGCCGGCAGCGGCGACGGCGGGCGCAACGTCAACGTCTCCATCCGCGTGGTCTCGCCGGCGGGGAGCAGCCATCCCGAAAGCCTGCGCCGGTCCAGCCGCCAGGTGGCGCAGGCGGTGCGCCGCGCGCTGACCGACTATTGACCCCGCCTGCCACGGGAGCACGAGACATGAGCTTCTGGCTCGCCAAACGCCGCACGGTGCAGCAGACGGACACGATCCAGCGGTTCGACCCGCGCTTCTGGACGGTAGATTTCCCGCGCCCGGCGATGGCCGCCGTCACCACGATCGCACCCGATGGGCTGCGCGTGGACGCGGTGTTCCACAAGGCCGATGACATGGTCGGCCTGATCTGGGAAAGCGAGGACCGGTGGGATCATCCGCTGCTGTCCTACGAAACCAGCCGCGACTACAGCCGGCTGACGCTGGCGTTCCGCTGGCAGTCGTCGGGCGTGATGCCGCTCGACGCACTCAACGGCCCGACGCTGACGATCGAGGGGCGCGACGCGGCGGGAAGCCCGCGCACCTGGTATGTGCGGCTGTGGAACTACGCCACGGGCACGCCGACCGACGCGCGGATTAGCTTGCGCTTCTCCGATCTTGCCAGCGGATTCCTGCTGTCGGCGGAAGCCGATGCGGTCCATCCGGCGGATATCGACCGCCTGTTCATCTCGCTGATGGCGCCGGGCTATGGCGTGGGTGACGAAACGCCGTTCGCCGCCGCCGCGAACGGCTGGGTGGAAATGACCGAGATCCGCTGCCAGGGGCACAGGCCCATGCTGACGGTGGGCGACGTGATGATCCCGCCCCACGGGTTGTCCATCGCGACCGGATACGACGATGCCTATAACCAGACCCCGGCACGCGTGCTGCGCGCGGTGCGGGGCCTCGGCTATCGGGGCAGCATCAACCACTACGTGGGGATGAGCCATTTCCTCGCGCTGGCGGCGGACGGCACGGGCGGCTTCGTGGTCGATCCGGATCTGCCGACGCTCAACGCCGCCGCCGAGGCCTGGCACCGGGACTTTCTGGCGCGGGCGAAAGCGGCCGGCCAGGCCGTGATCCTGTCGCAATCCTACGAGGTGCTGGCGCAGCATTGCCCGGCGGACTGGCAGCAGCGCACCGCCGATGGCGCGCCGGCGCGGACCGGATGGTCGCCGCCGTCCGCGCTGCTTTCCCCGGCGAGTGCCCCGGCGATGGCCTGGGCGCGCGAGGTGGCGGTGGCGCTGGCGGGNNCGCGATACCGGGCAGCCGGTGCTGTACCAGGTGGGCGAGCCGTGGTGGTGGATCACGCCGGATCGCCGCATCTGCCTGTACGACGATGCTGCGCGCGCGGCTTTCGGTGGCGATCCGGTGGACATTCCCGACATGGCGGCCGCACTATCGTCCGCGCAGACAGCGCTGCTCGACGCGGCCGGTGCTCTGCTGGCGCAATCGACGGCGGACCTTGCCGATGCCGTGCGCGAGGCTGCCGGGAGCGCGGGCGCGACGATCCACCTCCTCGCGTTCCTGCCCGCCGTGCTCGATCCCGCCATGCCCGAGGCGCGGCGCGCGAACCTGCCCGTGGGCTGGGCATCGCCCGCGTTCGACGTGCTGCAGATCGAGGACTACGACTGGGTCACCGCCGGCGCCGAAGCCTTGCGGGCGCAAGGCCGCGCCATGACGGAAGCGCGGTTGGGCTACGCCCGCGGACAGCAGCATTACCTCGCGGGCTTCGTGCCCGATGCCGGCGGCGCGGAACGCCATTGGCCGCGCATCGATGCCGCCGCGAGCGAGGCGCAGGCGCTGGGCGTGGCGCAATGCTTCGTCTGGGCCTTGCCGCACGTGTGCCGCGACGGCTTCACGCGGCTGCCCGATCCCGCCGTGCCGCTTCCGGAAACGCTATCAGGCGAGGAACTGACCATGCAGGCTTTCGACGACGTGCTGTTCCCGCTGGCGCTGGGCCGTGACGCCACGGTGACGCCGGAATTCTCGACCAGCGTGACCATCACCGCATCGGGCTTCGAGCGGCGCAACAGCCTGTGGTCCGACGCGCGGCTACGCTTCGATGTCGGCCCCGGCGTGCGGTCCGAGGCGGAGCTGGGCACGTTGATCGCGTTCTTCCGCGCCCGGCGCGGGCAGGCGCGCGGCTTCCGGTTGCGCGATCCCTCGGACCACAGTTCGTGCGGCATGACCGATACGCCAACGCCGCTGGACCAGTGGATCGGCACGGGCGACGGCCTGACCGCGCGCTTCGCGCTGGCGAAGCATTATGGCGAAGGCAGCGAGGCGCAGCGGCGGCGCGTGACCCGGCCACGCGCGGACAGCGTGACCGTAAGCATCGATGGCGTCACGGCAGGCGGGTGGTCGCTGGAGGACAAGGGCGTAATCCTGTTTGCCGAAGCGCCGGCCGAAGGCGCGGCGATCCGCGCGGGCTTCCTGTTCGATGTGCCCGTGCGCTTCGCGGAGGACCGGCTCGACATCTCCGGCGCAGCCTTTGCCGCCGGCGAAGCGCCGAGCGTACCGCTGATCGAACTGCGCGAGGACGCCTGACATGGCCGGGAGCACCCGCACCTGGTTCACCGGCCCACTGGAAACGGTGGCGACCTGGTGGCGCATCGAACGCGCCGACGGCGTGACGCTGGGCTTCACCAGCCACGACCGCGACCTGGCGTTCGACGGCCTGACGCATCGCACCGCGCCCGGCATGGTGCCGTCCGCCATCCGCCGGACGGCGACGTTCGAGGCCGACAGCGCGGAAATCACCGGCGCGCTGAGCCACGACGCCATCAGCGAGACCGATCTCGCCGCCGGGCGCTTTGACGGCGCGCGCATCGCCATGGGGCTGGTGGACTGGGAAACGCTGGAAACGACAACGCTGCACAGCGGCGCTATCGGCACGGTCGGGCGGGAGAGCACCGGCTTTTCCGCCGAACTGCTTTCGCTGAAGGACCAGCTCAACCGCGATGTGGTGCCCAGAACGGCGCCGACCTGCCGCGCCGCATTCTGCGGGGAAGGCTGCACGCTTTCCGCAGCGCGGTTCGAGCACGACGCCACGCTGATCGAAACCGCGGAAGGGGGGGACGCGATCCGGATTGCCTGCGCCGTTCCTGCGGATGCCCTGCTGTTCGGCGGCGTGCGCTGGATCGACGGGCCGAACGCGGGGTTGAGGCGGCACGCCATCGCACTCGATGACGACTGGATCACGCTGGACCAACCGGTTTTCACCGCCATGTCCGAAGGCGGTCGCTTGCTGGTACGCGAAGGATGCGACCACACGCTGCAGACCTGCGCGGACCGTTTCGGCAACGCTGTGAATTTCCAGGGCGAGCCGTTCCTGCCGGGCAACGATCTGCTGACGCGCTATCCCCCGGCATGAACGCCGATCTGGCCGCCGCCGCGCTGAACCTGATCGGCACGCCGTTCCGGCTCCACGGGCGCGATCCGGCAACGGGGCTGGATTGCGTGGGGCTTGTGGCCGAGGCGATGCGTTGCGCCGGTTTCCATCCGGTTCCGCCCGGCGGCTACGGCCTGCGCGCCCTGTCCGTCGACGCGCTGGTTCTCCATGCGGGGGCCAGCGGCCTTGTGCCCGTGCCGGACGATGGCGACGTGGTGCTGGCGCGCGTCAGCCCGGTCCAGGCGCACCTGCTGGTGGCCGCGCCCGATGGCTTCGTCCACGCCCATGCCGGCCTGGGCCGGGTAACCTTCCTGCCCGGTCCGCTTCCCTGGCCGGTGGCGCGCGAATGGCGCGTCCTGTCCGAAAGGCCTTGAACGATCATGGCAACGCTACTTCTGACCGCCGCCGGCACCGCGATCGGCGGGCCGCTGGGCGGCGCGATCGGTGCCCTCGCCGGGCGGCAAATCGATGCGGCGATCATCGGCACCCGCCAGATCGAAGGCCCGCGCCTGAAGGACCTGGCGGTCCAGACATCGAGCTATGGCTCGCCGCTGCCGCTGCACTTCGGCACGATGCGCGCCGCCGGGAGCGTGATCTGGGCGACCGACCTGCAGGAACATGCGACGCGCGAGGGCAGCAAGGGACGCCCCACGGCGACGCGCTATAGCTATACCGCGTCGTTCGCGGTGGCGCTCGCCAGCCGCCCGGTCAGCGGGATCGGCCGCGTGTGGGCGGACGGCAACCTGCTGCGCGGGGCGGCGGGCGACCTCAAGGTGGGCGGCACCATGCGCCTCCACGCGGGGCACGGTGACCAGCCGGTCGATCCGCTGATCGCGCAGGCCGAGGGAATCGACCGCTGCCCGGCCTTCCGCCACACCGCCTATGTGGTGTTCGAGGACCTGGATCTGGCCGACTTCGGCAACCGCATTCCCTCGCTCACGTTCGAGGTCATGGCGGACAGCGATGGCTGCACCATGACGCGGATCATCACCGCGCTGCTGCCCGGGACTCTGAACGCCGCCATCGACACGACATTGTCCGGCTTCAGCGTGGATCAGGGAACGTGCGGCGACATCCTTGCCACCCTGTCCGACGCGATCCCCCTCGCCTGCGTGACGCGTGACGGCATGCTGGACATCCGGCTGGCCGACGCGATCGGGGATCCGTCCGCCCCGCTGCTTCCCGAACCGGCCGCGACGGGCGATGGCAGCATCGACGATACCAATGGCGACGGATGGACGCATCGGCGCGAACCGCTGCCAACGGTACGCCAGTGCGGCGTGCGCTATTACGACCCCGCGCGCGACTACCAGCCGGGCCTGCAACGTGGCATCGGGCGTAGCGAGGCGGGCGCGCTCGCGGTGATCGAACTGCCCGCGGCAATCGATGCCGCACAGGCCCGATCGCTGGCGGAGGCGGCCAGCCAGCGGGTGAGCCGCCCGCGCGACACCATGCGTTATCGCGTGAACGAAATCGGCCCCGCGACCACCCCCGGCGCGATCGTGCGCGTGCCGGTTGCAACCGGCCTGTGGCGGATCGAGCAGTGGGAATGGCAGCAGGACGGGGTGATGCTCGATCTTGTCGCGCTGCGCATGGGCGCCGGAACAGGCAGCGGGGCGATGGCCACCGATCCGGGGCGCAGCCTCGGCGCGGTCGACTTGCCAGCCGCGCCCACGCGGCTGGTGGCGTTCGAACTGCCCTGGGACGGCATCGGGGATGGCAATACGCCCGCGCTGTTCGCCGGGGTGTCCGGCACGAACGCCGGTTGGCGCGGCGCGGCGTTGTTCGCAGCCACGGCGACCGGAAACGCCATGCGCCCGCTGGCCGGCAGCGGCCGGCAGCGCGCCATCGTCGGACGGTGCGAGTCGGCTTTGCCCCCGGCCTCGCCGCTGCTGGTGGACCGGCGCTCGACCGTGCATGTCCGCCTGGCCGCCGCCGATCTTGCCCTGGCTGACGCAACGCTGGCAGGCCTGCTCGACGGCGCCAACCGCGCGCTGATCGGCGCCGAAATCGTGCAGTTCATGCACGCGGAGGCGCTGGGTGGAGCACTGTGGCGCCTATCGGGCCTGCTGCGCGGACGCGGCGGGAGCGAATGGGCGATCGACACGCACGCGGTGGGGGAGGACTTTGTCCTGCTCGACGACCGCATCATCACGCTTGACCCAAGGATCGTCGGCGACGCCGCCAGCGCAAGCATCGCAGCCATCGGATCAGGCGACGAGGCGGCCGTCAGCACGCCGATCGCGGGCGCCGGAACGACCTGCTGCCCGCTTGCGCCGGTTCACGGCGCGGTGCGGCAAAGCGGAACGGGCGGCATCACCCTGACATGGGTGAGGCGCGCGCGCGGCGCATGGGGGTGGCCCGAGACAGTCGACGTACCGCTGAACGAGGACGAGGAACGCTGGACCATAGGTTACGGCGATGCGGCGACACCGGTGGTGCGGTGGGAAACGGGTGTCGCCATGCTCGGCCTCTCGTCCGCGCAGGCCGAGTCGCTCCTTGCCACCGACGCGCCACGCCAATTCCATATCCGCCAGAGCGGGCGCGCCTCGCTCTCCCGGCCGCTCACCATTTTCCTGCCGGACTGAAACGCCCTTTCCTTTACGATTGGAGCACGACCATGACCGACCCGACAAATTTCGCGTCCATAACGGCTCGATTTAACCTGCCGCTGCTCCATGCGGGGCAGGCGCAGAAGGAAGTGACGGTCAACGAAAGCCTGCTCCTGCTGGACGCCCTGGCGCATACGGCGGTGGAGGGAGAGACCGCGACGCCGCCGGAAACGCCGGAAAACGGGCAGGTTTGGCTCGTGGCGACGGATGCAACGGACGCTTTCAGCGGGCATGACCATAGTCTTGCGATCTGGAGCGAAGGCGGCTGGCGCTTTCTTCCTCCGCGCGAAGGCATGCGGGTGTTCGATCGCGAACAACGATGCTTCCGCCTGTTTGCGGACATATGGGGCGGGTTCGACGCACCGGCGCTGCCCACGGGCGGCAGCACGATCGACGTGGAAGCGCGCGCCTTCATCGCCGATCTGGTTCAAAGTTTGCGGGATTGCGGTTTGCTCCGCTGAAATCGCGGGAACAAACGCCCGCTTTAATCATTTCGGCGGAACATGAGGGTATTTCTGCCGCGGTTTACGAAGATGCGCAGCGCAACAGCGTTGTATTTTCGCAACACCTGGCAAGCGTGCCCGCTTGCATGAGCACTTGAGAACCGGTAGACAACCGCCACGACGTGGCAAGATTATCGCTAAAAGGGGAATCAATAATGCGGAAACTGGTCCTAGGCCTGGCCATGGCGTCGAGCGCCCTGGCTACGCCAGCTCTCGCCCGGGATAAGTCCTGGTACGTCGAGGGTGACGCGGGTGCCATGATTGTGGAAGACATCTACAATTTCACCGGCAAGAACAACGACGGCACGCTGGACACCAAGGCCGGCTACGACTTCGGCGGCATCGTCGGCTACGACTTCGGTCCGTTCCGCCTCGAAGCCGAAGCCAGCTATCGTCGCGCCGAGGAAAAGGGCTATCGCAGCTCGACCCAGAACTACAACGACGCCCAGCTGGGTGGCGGCGCCAGCGCGCTGAGCTTCATGGCCAACGGCCTGCTCGACTTCGGTCCCGATGACGGCCTGCAGGGCTTCGTCGGCGGCGGTGTTGGCGTTGGCCGCGTCAAGAACGCGGTGATCACGCCCGTGACCGGCCCGACCTCGGTGAACGTTGTCGATTCGGACACCGGCTTCGCCTGGCAGGCTCTCGCGGGTATCCGCGCGCCGATCAGCAAGCACGTCGACGTGGGTCTGAAGTATCGCTTCTACAACCAGGACCACAACGATCTGGTGAACAACGCTGGCGCCAACGTGCGCACGCGCTTCCGTTCGCACTCGCTGATGGCGACGCTGGC